>NZ_JARAYJ010000109.1:0-1320 GCF_033794345.1 Streptomyces niveiscabiei | reverse complement strand
CGGGGCCTTCCCCCGAAGCGTGGACACCGTTTGCTATGCGGCAGTGGTCAGCGTAGCTGATCGCTGTTCGAAGGCGATGGGGCTGATGTAGCCCAGCCCCGAGTGCCTGCGTCTGGTGTTGTAGCGGGTGACCCACCGGAACACTGCGAGACGGGCCTCACGCGCTCCTGACCAGCGTTTCTTCCCTTGCAGAGTCTCCCTTTTCAGGGTCGCGTTGAAGCTCTCCGCGGCGGCGTTGTCCGCGCTGGTACCGACCGCTCCGCGCGAGCGGATCACGCCGAGCCGACGGCACACCTTCGCGAACTCCTTCGATGCGTACTGCGCTCCGTTGTCGCTGTGGAAGATCGCCCCGTCGAGGCTGCCGCCCCGGGTGTGGGCGGCGGCTTCGAGCGCGTCGGTGACCAGCTCGGTACGCATGTGGTCGGCGATCGACCAGCCCGCGAGTCGCCTGGAATGCAGGTCCAACACCGTTGCCAGATAGAGGAATTGGCCATCTCCGACGGGCAGGTACGTGATGTCGCCGACGTACTTGGTGTTCGGCTCGCTCGCGGTGAAGTCCCGCCGCAGCAGGTCCGGCACCCGGGCCGCTTCCGGCTCGGGGACCGTGGTGCGGACCTTCTTGCGCAGGTGCACGCCCTGGACGCCGATGCGGCGCATCACCCGCTCGACCCGCTTGTGGTTGACGCCGATCCCGGCGGCCTTCAGTTCGGCCGTGATGCGCGGGATGCCGTAGGTGCCGTCGGACTCCCTGTGGATCTCCCGTATCCGCCGTGCCAGCCGGGCATCGTCCCTGGCCCGCGCCAGGCGGGCCGGGGCGGCCTTCAGCCACCGGTAGAACCCGGACCGGGAGACCTCCAGCACCCGGCACAGCCGCTTGACGCCGAACGCGCCGCGATGATCATCAACGAACTGGAAACGGCTCACCAGTTGGTCTCGCCGGCGAAATACTTCGCGGCCCTCCGCAGGATCTCCCGTTCGGTTTCCAGCTCCCTGATCCGGGCCCTGAGCTGCTTGTTCTCTTCTTTCAGCACATCGCCGGAGGTTACCTCGGCAGTCTGTGCCGCCCGTGGCGAGCCGCTGGTGCCCGCCGCGTGGCCCTTGCGGGCCCGCTCGGTCCGCACCCAGTTCCGCAGCGTCTCCCGGCTGATCCCCAGGTCCTTGCCGACGCCCTCGAACGTGTTCTTCGGGTCCGACAGGTACAGCGCGACAGCGTCCGCCTTGAACTCCGCCGAATACACCTTCATCACCATGCGTGACATCTCTTCCTCTGGACCCTCAAGGTCCAGTGTCCAAGGTGTCCACGCCCAAGGGGAAAGGCCC
>NZ_JARAYJ010000108.1:0-1323 GCF_033794345.1 Streptomyces niveiscabiei | reverse complement strand
TGAGGTTCCCCCGCTGCGCGAGAGATGTTGATCAGCTGGTCAGGAGGGGTTGACGGGTGTTCAGGTTCGTTGGTTCGGTCGTCGCCCGCTCGGCGTAGTGTTGCTCTTCGAACTCGATCGGGCTGAGGAAGCCGAGCCGCTTCTGGATGCGGCGGGAGTTATAGAAACCGTCGATGTACTCGAAGAGTGCGAGGTTCGCCTCGGCCCTCGTGGCGAAGGTGCGCCCGCGGATGCACTCGGTCTTGATGAGCATCCACAGATTCTCCGCGAGAGCGTTATCGTACGAATCCCCGACCGAGCCCATGGACGCCTGAACTCCCGCTCGCAGAAGGCGAGTTGTCAGCTTCACGGACGTGTACTGACAGCCGTGGTCGGCATGATGAATGAGCTGTCCGGGCTCGACCTTGCGCGAGGCCAGCGCGTACTCGAGGGTGGTGAGGACCAGGTCGGCGTCCGCGCGGGCGGAGGTTTCCCAGGCCACCACCCGTCGCGAGAACGCATCCCGGATCGCGGACAGCCACAACGGCCCCTCGCCGGTCGCGATCATCGTCAGGTCGGTGACCCACAGCAGGTTCGGCGCGGGCGCTGTGAAGTCGCGCTCGACCAGGTCCGGGGCGAGGGTGGCCTTCGGGTCGCGGCGCGTGAAGCCGCTTCGGCGTGGGCTGATGCCCGCGATGTCGGCCTCACGCATCAGGCGCTCGACCCGTTTGCGGCCCACGTGGACGCCCTCGCGTTTGAGCACGGCGTGCACGCGCGGCGAGCCGTAGATCCCGCCCGAGTCGGCGTGGATCTCCTTGATCTGCTCGGTGAGTTCCACGTCCCGGCGCCGGCGTTCGCACGGCTCGCGCTCGGCACGACGCCAGCGGTAGTACGTCGAGGAGGCGATGGACAGTTCCCGAAGGACGCACTCGACCCCCAGGTGCGGGTGCTCGTCGACGAGCGCCGTCACCTGGGCCGGGTCGGGTCGAGCTGCGCCGCGAAAAACGCCGAGGCCGTCCGCAGGACCTCGTTCGCCCGCTTGAGCTGGACGTTCTCCTTGCGCAGCGCGGCGAGCTCCGCTCGCTCGTCGCTGGTCAGCCGGTCGTCGCGCTCGCCGGCGTCCGCCTCGGCCTGCCGGATCCAGCCACGCAGGGCCTCGGGGTGGACGCCGAGGTCGACCGCGAGCTTCTTGATCTGCGGCTTGGGATCGGAGGTGCGATACATCCGTACCGCACGCTCACGCAACTCCAGCGAGTACTTTCTGGGGGCGGCCATGGTCGATGTTCCTCTCATGAGTCCCATCTGACCCTCTGTCAACACACTCCGCATCTCGGGGGAACCTCA
>NZ_JARAYJ010000107.1:0-1429 GCF_033794345.1 Streptomyces niveiscabiei | reverse complement strand
GATCGTGTCCCTCGTCGTGGTGTTGGGGATCAACGGCTGGGAGTGCGCGGGCGTCTGCCCGGGGCGCACTTCCACAGGCGAGTTCCGCTCCCTCAACAGGAGGTGGGCCACCGCGTAACTCTCGGTGGTGAACGCCCAGTTCAACCACGAGGAGTACACGATGACCCTGTCCCAGTCTGAGCTGATACGGCTGCTTGAGTCACTACGCTCGACCGACGGAATCGAGTTCATCCGCGCCATCGCCGAGCGGATGGCGCAGGAACTGATCGAGGCCGAAGCGAGTGCCCACATCGGCGCGGAGTGGAACGAGCACACGCCGACGCGGACCAACATCCGCAACGGGCACCGCGAGAAGGTGCTGACCACGCTGGCCGGCGACCTGGACCTGGAGATCCCCAAGGTCCGCACCGGCAGCTTCTTCCCCTCCCTGCTGGAACGCCGGCGCCGCATCGACCAGGCCCTCTACGCCGTCATCATGGAGGCATACGTGCACGGTGTCTCCACCCGCAGCGTGGACGACCTGGTCAAAGCCCTCGGCGGGGACAGCGGCATCTCGAAGTCGGAGGTCTCGCGGATCTGCGCGGCGCTGGACGAGCCGCTGACCGCGTTCCGCACCCGCCCGCTGGACCATGTCCGCTTTCCCTACGTCTACCTCGACGCGACCTACTGCAAGGCACGGGTGAACCACCAGATCGTCTCCCGGGCCGTCGTGGTGGCCACTGGTATTACCGAGGACGGAGGCCGCGAGGTCCTGGGGCTGATGGTCGGTGACAGCGAGAGCGAGGCGTTCTGGAAGGAGTTCCTGCGCTCGCTGCGCGAACGCGGCCTGTCAGGGGTCCGCCTGGTCGTCACCGACCAGCACGCCGGGCTGGTCGCCGCGGTCCGCAAGGTCATGCTCGGCGCCGCCTGGCAGCGGTGCAGGGTTCATTTCCTGCGAAATGTGTTCAGCGTGATCGACCGGGACTCCGGCGAGATGGTCGCCGCGACGATCCGTACGATCTTCACCCAGCCCACCGCGAGCCTCGTACGCACCCAGCTCGACACCGTCGCCGACATGCTCGGCACCCAGTTTCCCAAGGTCAAAGCCATGCTCCTGAACGCGAAGGAGGACCTGACCGCGTTCGCGGACTTCCCGCCCAGGCACTGGAAGAAGATCCAGTCGACGAACCCGCTGGAACGGGTGAACCGGGAGATCAAACGAAGGATCGACGTTGTCCAGGTCTTCCCCAACGACGACGCGCTCATCCGGCTGGTCACCGCCGTGCTCTTCGAGATGCACGACGAATGGATCGCTTTCCCCCGCCGCTATCTCCCCGAAGGCAGCATGGGCGAGATCTACCGCGAACTCCCCGAAAGCGCCCCCGCACTACCCAACACCCCGAACACGCCCACCAGTTGATCCCCAACACCACGGCAAGGGACACGACCG
>NZ_JARAYJ010000106.1:0-1459 GCF_033794345.1 Streptomyces niveiscabiei | reverse complement strand
CCGCACGGGCGACCTCGTCCGCTGGACGCGCGGCGGCGAGCTGGAGTTCGCCGGACGCGCCGACGACCAGGTCAAGGTGCGCGGCTTCCGCATCGAACCGGCGGAGATCGAGGCCCAGTTGGCCGATCACCCCGAGGTCGCGCACACGGTCGTGGCGGTACGCCGGGACCGGCTCGTCGGCTACGTCGTCCCCGTGCCCGGCGCCGAGCCCGCCCCGGCCGCGCTGCGGGCGCACCTCAAGGAGCGGTTGCCGGACCACATGGTGCCCAGCGCGTTCGTCGTCCTGGACGCGCTGCCGCTGACGCCGAACGGCAAGCTGGACCGGGCCGCCCTGCCCACACCGGAGTTCGCCTCGACCGGCCGCGAAGCCCGTACGCCCCGCGAGCAGTTGCTCGCCGGACTCTTCGCCGAGGTGCTCGGCGTCGCCGAAGTCGGCGCGGACGACGGCTTCTTCGACCTCGGCGGCCACTCGCTGCTCGCCACCCGCCTCGCCTCCCGGGTCCGCGCCGCCCTCGGCGTGGAACTCCCGCTGCGCACCCTGTTCGAGACGCCGACCGTCGCCGGACTCGCCGCCGCACTGGACTCCGCGGGGCAGGCGCGCCCCGTCCTGGCGAGCCAAGTCCGCCCGGACGTCCTGCCGTTGTCGTTCGCCCAGCGCCGCCTGTGGTTCCTGCACCAGATGGAGGGCAGCGAGGCCACCTACAACATCCCCCTCGCCCTGCGCCTCACCGGACAACTCGACGAACGCGCCCTCGAAGCGGCCCTGGCCGACGTCGTGGACCGCCACGAGACCCTCCGCACGGTGTTCCCCGAAGGCCCGGACGGCACCCCGACCCAGCACATCCTGGACGCCGCCCACCCCCGCCTCAGGGTCACCCACACCGACGGAGCGCGCCTGCCGGAACTCCTCTCCCGCGCGGCCCGCTCCCCCTTCGACCTGACCACCGAACTCCCCCTGAAGGCCGAGCTGTTCGCGCTCGCGGGCGACGAACACGTCCTGCTCCTCGTCATGCACCACATCGCCGGCGACGGCTGGTCCACCGGCCCCCTCTCCCGCGACCTCGCCGAGGCGTACGCCGCCCGCCGCGCGGGCCGCAAGCCTGACTGGCAGCCCCTGCCCGCGCAGTACGCCGACTACACCCTGTGGCAACGCGCCCTCCTGGGCGACGAGTCCGACCCGGCGAGCACCTTCGGCGCCCAACTCGGCTACTGGAAACACCAGCTGGCCGACCTCCCCGACCAACTCCGCCTCCCCGCCGACCGACCGCGCCCGGCGGTCGCCGGATACGGGGGCGCCCACCTCCTCGTCGACCTCGACCCGGAACTCCACCAGGGCCTGCGCGAACTCGCCGGACGGCAGGGCGCGAGCCTGTTCATGGTGCTCCAGGCCGGTCTCGCCGCGCTGTTCACGCGGCTGGGCGCGGGCACGGACATCGCGGTGGGCAGTCCGGTCGCGGGC
>NZ_JARAYJ010000105.1:0-1494 GCF_033794345.1 Streptomyces niveiscabiei | reverse complement strand
CCCCGTTACCTTCTAGACGGCCTCGATCATGAGGCTCCCGGCCTTCTGGCCCGGCATGACTTTTGCCCCCTGTCGACCATGACCCGGGGGGTGGTGTCACCGGGTCGGGAGGCGCCGGTAGATCGCTGATAGGGGCAGGAGCGCCGGTCCGCCGGCAACGCTCTTCGTAACGTGGTTGCCGGATGTCGGCGCCGTGCCTTGGCCGGGAAGAACGAACCCTCCCAGGAGGAGTGAAGTGCTCGACACCCGCGACGTCGCCGTGTTCCTCGGCCTCGACGTCGGCAAGGGCGAACACCACGCCACCGGCCTCACGCCGGACGGCAAGAAAGTGGTCGACAAGCCGCTGCCCAACAGCGAGCCGAAGATGCGGGCCATGCTCGACAAGCTGACGGCGAAGTACGGGAAAGTCCTGGTCGTGGTCGACCAGCCCGCCTCGATCGGCGCCCTGCCGCTGGCCGTCGCCCGCGACGCGGGCTGCGAGGTCGCCTATCTGCCCGGCCTGACGATGCGGCGGATCGCCGACCTCTACCCCGGTGAAGGCAAGACCGACGCCCGCGACGCGGCAATCATCGCGGACGCCGCCCGCACCATGCCCCACACGCTCCGCTCGATCGAGCTGAACGACGAGACCGTCGCCGAACTCCACATGATCGTCGGGTTCGACGACGACCTGGCCGGCGAGGTAACCCGGGTCGCGAACCGGCTGCGCGGCCTGCTCACCCAGATCCACCCGCACCTCGAACGCGTCCTGGGCCCGCGCGTCCAGCACCCGGCCGTGCTCACGCTGCTGGAACAGTTCGGCTCGCCCAAGGCGATCCGTAAAGCCGGCCGACGGCGCCTGATCACGCTGCTGCGGCCGAAGGCCCCGCGGATGGCCGAGCGGCTGGTCGAGGACATCTTCACCGCGCTGGACGAGCAGACCGTCGTCGTCACGGGCACCGACGCGGCCGCGGTGATCGTGCCCAAGCTCGCCAAGAACCTCGCCGCACTGCTCGACCAGCGCAAACAACTCGCCGCAGACATCGAGGAGTTGCTCAAGTCGCACCCTCTTTCCGAGCTCCTGACGTCGATGCCGGGGATAGGCGTCAGGACCGGAGCCAGGATCCTCATCGACGTCGGCGACGCCACAGCCTTCCCCACCGCCGGGCACCTCGCCGCCTATGCCGGACTCGCCCCGGTGACCCGAAGATCCGGGTCCTCCATCCGGGGCGAGAGCCCGTCCCGCAGAGGCAACAAGCACCTGAAACGGGCCTTCTTCCTCGCCGCGTTCGCCTCACTGTCCGATCCGGCCTCCCGGGCCTACTACGAGCGGAAGAAGGCCGAGGGCAAACGGCACAAGCAGGCCCTGATGTGCCTCGCCCGCCGCCGCGTCGACGTCCTGTTCGCCATGCTCCGCGACGGCACGTTCTTCGAACCTCAAGCCGTCCCCCAAGCCGCCTGAAACATCACCAATCAACCGACCCGCCCCTTGACGAAAGAGATAGGGGCACCCCC
>NZ_JARAYJ010000104.1:0-1499 GCF_033794345.1 Streptomyces niveiscabiei | reverse complement strand
GGTGAGTTCAACCAGTCGTTGCAACATCGGGTTGTCGGAGCGAGCGTAGCTGTTTCTCGAAGACTTCGGCGGGGGTCTTCCAGCCGAGGATTTTGCGGGGCCGGTTGTTGACCGCCAGCGCGACGGCTTCGAGGTCCTCGGCGGACCACCGCGACAGATCGGTTCCCTTGGGGAAGTACTGGCGCAGCAGTCCGTTGGTGTTCTCGTTCGTCGGTCGCTGCCAGGGAGAGTGCGGGTCGGCGAAGAACACTTTGGTACCCGTCTCGAGCGCGAACTGAGCATGGCCGGAGAGCTCCTTGCCCCGGTCCCAGGTCAGTGTCTGACGCAGTTGCTCGGGCAGGTGGGCCATCGACGCCGTGAGCGCGGCATTCATCGCGGCGGCGCCGTAGCCGCCTAGCGACGGGCCGTTCTTCACCACCGGCTTCTCATCCCAGCCCTCCAGCCGCGGGAGGTGGACCAGGAGCGTCGAGCGGCTCGAACGCTCGACGAGTGTGCCGATCGCAGACCGGCCGGTGCCAATGATCAGATCTCCCTCCCAGTGCCCGGGCACGGCTCGGTCGGCGGCCTCGGCCGGCCGCTCGCTGAGGACCACGTCGGCGGTGACGTGACCCTGTGGTTTGTTGCGCGTCCGGGCTCGGGGTTCCCGCAGCGCGCGCCCGGTACGCAAGCACGCCACGAGCTCACGTTTGAGGGCTCCGCGTCCCTGGATGAACAACGCCTGGTAGATCGCCTCGTGGCTGATCCGCATGGACTCATCATCGGGGAAGTCGAGCCTGAGGCGGTGGCTGATCTGCTGCGGGCTCCAGGCCGTCGCCCAACGCCGGTCCGCTCGGTGAGGCTTCATCTTGCGGCCCTTCCACCCGGCAGCGTCCGGACCTGCTACGGCCGTGCCGTCAGCGAGTCGCACGGTGCCGTCCAGGCGCTGTTGGACGTACTCGCGCAGGCGGTCGTTGGTGACGAGCTTCGCGACCTTGGGACGCTTGGCCGCCTGTTGAGCCTTCCACTGCGCGACCGTCGCGCGGTACTCCTGCTTGCCGCCACGTGTGGCAGCGTTGCGGCGCAGCTCGCGAGAGATCGTCCCCGGGTCTCGTTGCAGAGCGCGGGCGATCTCGCGCACCCCAGCGCCCCTCTCACGCAGGATCGCGATCTCCTCGCGCTCCTCGAACGACAGGTATCGCCCCGTAGGCTCGGCCATGGAGATCGGCGGCATCCCACCAGCGTGACGAAACCACCGGGTACCCACCGGCCACGACACGCCGACCGCCAACGACGCCTCCACCGTCGTGACCCCGGTGGCGATCAGCCGCCAGAACTGGCGCTGCACGACCCGAGACGGATCAGGCCGCCCCGGCGAACGCATCGCCGGCCGCAACGCACGATCAGCACGCCACTGCCGACGCAAACCCTCTGGAACATCGCTGGTCTTCAAACTCCAGTCCGCCGTGGCCACGCCGCACACCTCCGAGATCAGGGTGTTGCGACGACCAGTCGAATCCGCC
>NZ_JARAYJ010000103.1:0-1732 GCF_033794345.1 Streptomyces niveiscabiei | reverse complement strand
GCGGAAGCCGCGCACCTTGACCTGGTCGTCGGCGCGTCCGGCGAACTCCAGCTCGCCGCCGCGCGTCCAGCGGACGAGGTCGCCCGTGCGGTACATGCGCGTGCCGGGAGGCCCGTACGGGTCGGCGACGAACCGATCCGCCGTCAGGGCGGGCCTGTTGAGGTAGCCGCGCGCCAACCCGGCGCCCGCGACATAGAGTTCACCGGCGACGCCGGGCGCCACGGGCTGGAGGCCGGCGTCGAGGACGTATACCCGTGCGCCGGTGATCGGGCCGCCGATGGGCGGGAGTTGGCCGGTCGGGGTGAGCGGAGTGCTCGCCGTGGCGCAGACGGTCGTCTCGGTCGGGCCGTACGCGTTGATCATCCGACGGCCGGGAGCCCAGCGCTGGACGAGTTCCGGCGAGCACGCCTCACCGGCGACGACCAGCGTCGAAGCCGTCAACTCCCCTTCCAGCGCGACCAGTACGGACGGCGGGACCGTCACATGGGTGACGTCGAGGTCGGTCAGCGCGGGCAGGGGGGCGTCCGTGGGGGCGAGGACCAGGGCGGCACCCGTGAGGAGTGCGGCGCACAGGTCCCAGAAGGACGCGTCGAATCCGGTGGAGGTGAACTGGAGGACGCGGCTGTCGTCGTCGAGGGCGAGGCGTTCGACCTGGGTGGCGACGAGGCCGGGGAGTCCGGCGTGGGTGACGACGACGCCCTTGGGGCGGCCGGTCGAGCCCGAGGTGTAGATGACGTACGCCGGGTGCTGCGGCAGGACGCGGACCCGCGGCGGCGTGTCGGGGTGCCCGGTTACCGCCACGGCCTGCGGGGACTCGACGACGAGCACGGGCCGTGCGTCGTCCAGCATGTGCGCGATCCGCGCCTCGGGGTACTCCGGGTCGACGGGGACGTAGGCCGCGCCCGCCTTGAGGACACCGAGGATGGCGGTGATCAGCTCCACGGACCGGGGCAGTTTGAGCGCCACCACGTCCTCGGGGCCGACGCCCTGTTGGATCAGGTGGTGCGCGAACCGGTTGGCGCGGGCGTCGAGTTCGGCGTAGGTGACCGTCGTTTCGCCGCTGACGACCGCGGGGGCATCGGGTCGGCGGGCCGCCTGCCGTCGGAACAGGTCCGGGAGGACGGCCTGCGGTACGTCACGGGTGGTGTTGCGGTCGTGCAGGAGGGTGTGACGTTCCCTCGGGTCGAGGACGTCGAGCGTGCCGATGCGGCGGCCGGGGTCGGTGGCGGCGGCGGTCAACAGCCGTCGCCAGCGGTCGAAGAGGGTGCGTACGGAGTCCTCGTCGAAGAGGTCGGCGCTGTACTCCAGGACCGCTTCGAGGCCGTCGGGGGTGCCGTCGGGGCGGCGGTGTTCGGTGACGGCGACCGCGAGGTCGAGGCGGGCGGTGCCGGTGCCGACGGGGACGGGGGCGGTGCGCAGGCCGGGGAGGGCGAAGTCGCCCTCGGGGGTGTTCTGGAGCGCCAACAGGACCTGGAACAAGGGGTGGTGGGCGAGCGAGCGGACCGGGTTGAGGGTCTCCACCAGGTGCTCGAACGGCACGTCCTGGTGGTCGTAGGCCGACAGCGCGGTCTCGCGGACACGGGCGAGGAGTTCGGTGAAGGTGGGGTCGCCGGACGTGTCGGTGCGCAGGACCAGGGTGTTGACGAAGAAGCCCACCAGGTCGTCCAGCGCCTGGTCCGTACGGCCCGCGACCGGACTGCCCACCGCGATGTCCGTGCCCGCGCCCAGCCGC
>NZ_JARAYJ010000102.1:0-1904 GCF_033794345.1 Streptomyces niveiscabiei | reverse complement strand
CCAGCGAGTACTTTCTGGGGGCGGCCATGGTCGATGTTCCTCTCATGAGTCCCATCTGACCCTCTGTCAACACACTCCGCATCTCGGGGGAACCTCAACGGGGTAGGGTCAGTAACTCCCCGCCGTACCAGCGGTCGAACTGGCGCGGAGACACTTCAAGGGACGCCAGCCGGGGGTCACGGTCGAGCTCCGCCAGCCGGACAGCAGCCCGCCTGTATTGGGCGGCGAACGCCTCGTACGTCGTCAGGTGCCGCTGCTGAAGCAGGCGCCGAAACAGCGTCGTCCGTGGCATGACCCCACCCTCCCGGTGCGGTGCCCACCTGTCACGGACACCCCCACGACTTCCGGCAGCATGACGACGTGTCGGCCAACTCGGCAACATAACTTGTTAAGTTGACTCGAACGGGTTGAAGATTCGTCCTCGCCGACGCGGCGACCGTCCTCGGCTGGGAGAACACCCGGCTCAGCCGCGTGGAAACCGGCCAGTACCGGATCAAGAACACCGAGGTCGGCACCCTCCTGCCCGCGTACGGCGTCACCAGCCCCGAGGTCATCGCCGAAATCGCCCGCGTGATCGACACCTCGCACCAGGCATGGTGGGGCGCGTACGCCAACGTCCTGCCCTCGACCTACGCCGATCTCATCGCGCTGGAGAACGAAGCCACCGTCATCCGCTGCTACTTCCCCCAGCTGATCGGCGCCCTGCTCCAGACCCCGGCCTACGCGCACGCCCTCATCTCCAGCTCACCTCGCGCCTCCACCCAGAAGACCGCGAGCGCGCTGGTCCAGGTCCGGCAGGGCCGCAGGGAGATCCTCACCCGTCCGGACAACCCCACCGAGCTGCGGACCGTGATCGACGAATCCGCACTGCACCCCCGGGCCGGCGCGGCAGCCGACCTCATGCGCGACCAGCTCCTCATCCTCCTGAGCATGACCGAGCGGGAGAACGTCACACTCCGCGTCATTCCTCTGGACGCACCCCTCCACCCCGGCCTCACCAGCAATATGACCATCATGGAGTTCGGAGACCCCTGGCAGCCGGTCGCCATGGTCGACCACAACCGAGGCGGGGTCTTCCTGGAAGCGCCCGAAGACGTGAACGCGTTCACCGAGGTGTTCGACAGTGAACCTCTTTCATCCTGAATACGTGCAGGTCATGAGTGTGTGGATGGCTTGGACGATGGTGCCGATGCGCCGGGTGGAGCATCTGGCCCGTCGAAGCAGTCGCCAGGTTTTGAGCTGTGCGAAGGCGCGTTCGCCGGGTGCTCGGAGGCGGGCGTGGTCGCGGTTGAACTGCTGGTAGTGCTCGGGCTGTTCGCTGTGGTGGTGGTAGGGGGTGCTGAAGGTGGCGCCGGCACCCTGGTAGGCCCGGTCGGCGAGTACGAGGATCTGCTGGGTGAGACATGCCTGGACGATGCCGTGGGCTCGTGCTGCGGTCAGGTCGTGGGTGCGGCCCGGCGTCGCGCGTGAGAACCACAGCGGGGTCCCGTCCGGGCGTGCGACGACCTGGACGTTCATGCCGTGCTGCTTGTGTTTCTGGGAGTAGTACGGTTCGTCGGCCCGGATGCGGTCGGTCGGGATGAGTGTCCCGTCGATGATGACGAAGTCTCCTTCGCCCAGTCCGGTCAGGGCCTCGTGGAGGCCCGGCGCCCAGGCGGCCAGGACGTCGAGTGTCTCGTCGACGTAGCGCCAGGCCGTCGTCTCCGACACCCCGAACCCGGCGCCGACCTGTGCGAACGTCTCGTTCTTCCGCAGGTGGGCCAGTGTCAGCAGGGCTTGCTTGAAGCAGCTCAGCTTCCGCCACGGCTAGGCCGTGTTTTAGGAAAAGCGGGCGGCCATCCATTTGGTGAGGTCGCCTGCGATCCGGTCGACGCTGGTTTCGGTGATGACGTCGTGTTCGCGGC
>NZ_JARAYJ010000101.1:0-1904 GCF_033794345.1 Streptomyces niveiscabiei | reverse complement strand
CCGACAACGAACAGGGCTTCACCTTCGCCACCCACGAACACGCCTGGCACCCCACCGACCACGAGGGCCTCACCCTCCTCCACCGCCCCACCCAACACCCACCCACCACCAACCCCACCCCTCCTGACCCACCACGCCAGGGCTGGAGCAAGGCGGCCAAGAGACGAAACTTCGGGAACCGGTAAAGGAAATCCGCCCCTCAACCCACCACCCGAGAGGCAATATGTCCGTTTCTTGGGAAGTAAGCAAAATCCGCCTCCGCCTCAGATAAAACCCCAGGTCGCGGACCGTGGTCCCCGCGCACGCGGGGTTGTTCCCGTGTTGAGGCGCTGGTTGATCGCACCGGCCGAGTGGTCCCCGCGCACGCGGGGTTGTTCCCCAGTCCGTACGCATTGACTGGACAATGCATGGGTGGTCCCCGCGCACGCGGGGTTGTTCCATGCAGGGGGTTCTTTCCGGGGGACTTGGCCCGGTGGTCCCCGCGCACGCGGGGTTGTTCCCAGCGCCCCCAGTAGGCGCCTGATATACGGAGGGTGGTCCCCGCGCACGCGGGGTTGTTCCCCCGTTCTCGGCGCCGGGCTGGAGCCCGAAATCGTGGTCCCCGCGCACGCGGGGTTGTTCCCTTCATGACCTCGTTCGCGGTCGGGGACACGTTGTGGTCCCCGCGCACGCGGGGTTGTTCCCGAGCTGCAGGACCAGCGCACCGAGGCCGAGAGGTGGTCCCCGCGCACGCGGGGTTGTTCCCCGTCCTCGCCGCCGCCCTCCAGGAGGTTGCGGGTGGTCCCCGCGCACGCGGGGTTGTTCCGCGGAGCGGGTCAGCGTTCCGGGCGAGTGGCAGGTGGTCCCCGCGCACGCGGGGTTGTTCCCTGCGCCACCCCCACACTCAGTTGGCGACCACAGTGGTCCCCGCGCACGCGGGGTTGTTCCCACGTCGGCCATGGACGCGCAGAAGACGCGAGTGTGGTCCCCGCGCACGCGGGGTTGTTCCCTGGATGCCCTTGGCGGTACGGAGCCACTGGTAGTGGTCCCCGCGCACGCGGGGTTGTTCCCCTGGTGCACCGGGTGTGGCGCCCGCACGACCGGTGGTCCCCGCGCACGCGGGGTTGTTCCCACGATGCGGGACCTTTTCGGTGTCGCGCGTCCGTGGTCCCCGCGCACGCGGGGTTGTTCCCACGATCTTCGATTTCCAGGGGACCATGCTGTCGTGGTCCCCGCGCACGCGGGGTTGTTCCCCCCATGATGGGCGCCCTGTCGTTCCGGGAGAAGTGGTCCCCGCGCACGCGGGGTTGTTCCCGGCCCAGGCAGGAAGCGCACTTCGCGGAACCGGTGGTCCCCGCGCACGCGGGGTTGTTCCGACTTCACGGGCGGTCTCCTTCGGGCTCGGGGGGTGGTCCCCGCGCACGCGGGGTTGTTCCCCTCCCCGCCGAGGCGGGCCTCGAACGGGAACTGTGGTCCCCGCGCACGCGGGGTTGTTCCCGGGTCGACCGACAGCTTCTCGGCCCGCCTCAAGTGGTCCCCGCGCACGCGGGGTTGTTCCCCGGTCGACGCGGAGCTGCGCGACGTTGATCGCGTGGTCCCCGCGCACGCGGGGTTGTTCCCGTGACCGCCCCCGACAACCACCAAGGAGGTGTGTGGTCCCCGCGCACGCGGGGTTGTTCCCCTCCGGCTCGCTGACCAGTCCTGACGGCAACTGTGGTCCCCGCGCACGCGGGGTTGTTCCCTTGCCCTTCAGGCTCATGTGGCCCCTCCCGTCGTGGTCCCCGCGCACGCGGGGTTGTTCCCAGAACCTTCGGCCGGACAACACCCGGTCGTGTCCCTTGCCGTGGTGTTGGGGATCAACTGGTGGGCGTGTTCGGGGTGTTGGGTAGTGCGGGGGCGCTTTCGGGGAGTTCGCGGTAGATCTC
>NZ_JARAYJ010000100.1:0-1958 GCF_033794345.1 Streptomyces niveiscabiei | reverse complement strand
CCGACAACGAACAGGGCTTCACCTTCGCCACCCACGAACACGCCTGGCACCCCACCGACCACGAGGGCCTCACCCTCCTCCACCGCCCCACCCAACACCAACCCCACCCCTCCTGACCCACCACGCCAGGGCTGGAGCAAGGCGGCCAAGAGACGAAACTTCGGGAACCGGTAAAGGAAATCCACCCCTCAACCCACCACCCGAGAGGCGATATGTCCGTTTCTCGAGAAGTAAGCAAAATCCGCCTCTGCCTCAGATAAAACCCCAGGTCGCGGACCGTGGTCCCCGCGCACGCGGGGTTGTTCCCAGGTTTTCCGCGTGTGGGGCGAGTTCCCGCAGGGTGGTCCCCGCGCACGCGGGGTTGTTCCACCACACCCCCCTCGCCCCGAGCGGACCGCTCGCGTGGTCCCCGCGCACGCGGGGTTGTTCCCACCTGAGTTTCCGGCCCCTCCGATCAGCAGACGTGGTCCCCGCGCACGCGGGGTTGTTCCCTCCTGCTCCGGCGTGAACGTACGGCCTAGCAGGTGGTCCCCGCGCACGCGGGGTTGTTCCCCCGGTCGGCCGCCTCCCAGCACGCGTCCTCGAGTGGTCCCCGCGCACGCGGGGTTGTTCCCACTCCGCCTCGGGCGTGAGGTCAACGTTCATAGTGGTCCCCGCGCACGCGGGGTTGTTCCCGGTCGCGCCACCTGGTCCTACGGGGCGCCGATGTGGTCCCCGCGCACGCGGGGTTGTTCCCCGCCCCGGCGCGCCGCAGGCGCGCCCTTGAGCGTGGTCCCCGCGCACGCGGGGTTGTTCCCCGTTCCGACGGTACGTCGGAACGGTTCGGGGAGTGGTCCCCGCGCACGCGGGGTTGTTCCCACATGCCGCCGCCGGTTCGTGTCGCCCTTCTCGTGGTCCCCGCGCACGCGGGGTTGTTCCCGGTCGCGAGACGTGGAAGGGCAAGGCCGAGGAGTGGTCCCCGCGCACGCGGGATTGTTTCCCCCCTCACGGCCGGGACCGTGCTCGTACGGTCGTGGTCCCCGCGCACGCGGGGTTGTTCCCACCTCGCTCGACCTGCGGCATCGACTGCCCGGGTGGTCCCCGCGCACGCGGGGTTGTTCCCTCGCGGGCCCCTGGGCCTGGTTGTTGGTGTCGGTGATCCCCGCGCACGCGGGGTTGTTCCCGACTGGGAGGTCCGGATCGACGAGTATCCGGGGTGGTCCCCGCGCACGCAGGGTTGTTCCCGAGTCGTCCCCGTCTCCGTCAGGGTCGGTGCGGTGGTTCCCGCGCACGCGGGGTTGTTCCCGGGGGAGCGCCGCGCCCGGCCGGGAAGGGCGGGTGGTCCCCGCGCACGCGGGGTTGTTCCCTGCCCCTGACCTGCGAGGTTGTGGGTTGAGGGGTGGTCTCCGCGCACGCGGGGTTGTTCCCCGCACCGTCGCTCCGCCCTGGCCGAAGTCCTGGTGGTCCCCGCGCACGCGGGGTTGTTCCCTTGAGGTGGTCGTCGCGGCGCACGGTGTACTGGTGGTCCCCGCGCACGCAGGGTTGTTCCCCGTGCAGCAAGTACGGCGCCGCGTACCGCCGGGTGGTCCCCGTGCACGCGGGGTTGTTCCCTCGCTGATCGCGTACGTGCGGGTCCCCGGCTCGTGGTCCCCGTGCCTGCGGCGATGTTGCAAGGGGTCAGAACCTGAGGGGAATCAGGCTCAAACCCTCTACGTCAGGCCACAAAGCAGTCGAAGCACGACTCACTCCAAAGGCGCCAGTTCCGCTGGTGTCAGCGCCACCAGTCGGCAGGTCGGCAACTCCAGCGGCTCCAGCACAAGAATCCGCACGGTGAATTCCTTACCCCCGTACCGAGGCAGGTGAAAGCGCCGGGGCAAGCCGGATACCGGGTACGTCACGGTCGGCAGGTCGGCGTCGTTCCACATTCTGCGGGCGGTCGGATCGAGCCGCACCTTCTCGATGATTTCCTGAAGCCGTTC
>NZ_JARAYJ010000010.1:0-264481 GCF_033794345.1 Streptomyces niveiscabiei | reverse complement strand
TGACACCACCCCCCGGGTCATGGTCGACAGGGGGCAAAAGTCATGCCGGGCCAGAAGGCCGGGAGCCTCATGATCGAGGCCGTCTAGAAGGTAACGGGGCTGAGGGGGGCTCAGGGGAGGGTTGAGGGGAGGGGAGCCGGGGCCCGCCGCTTCGGTGCCGGCCCGCACCCCCTTCACGCCGGGCGCAGCCAGATCGTCGCCAGCGGAGGCAGGGTCACGGTGAGCGACGCCTCCCGGCCGTGCCACGGTGTCGACTCCGGCTTCAGCGTGTCCGGGTGCGTGACCCCGCTGCCCCCGTACAGCACCGCGTCCGTGTTCAGGAGTTCGTGCCAGGCCGGGACCTCGCCGGGGACGCCCACGCGGTAGTCGTGGCGGACCGTGGGGGAGAGGTGGGTGATCGCCAGGAGCGGCGTGCCGTCGGCCGACCTGCGCAGGAACGCGAACACGTTGTCGTCCGCCGCGTCGCCGGCCAGCCACTCGAAGCCGTCCGGCGTCGTGTCGCGCTGCCACAGCGAAGGGTGAGCGCGGTACGCGGAGTTGAGGTCGCGGACCAGGTCGCGGACGCCCCGGTGGTCGGCCTCCGCGCCGTACGCCGGGTCCAGGAGCCACCAGTCCGGGCCGTGCGCCTCCGACCACTCCGCGCCCTGCGCGAACTCCTGCCCCATGAAGAGGAGTTGCTTGCCGGGGTGAGACCACATGAAGGCGAGGTAGGCGCGCAGGTTCGCCCGCTGCTGCCACCAGTCGCCCGGCATCTTCGACACCAACGACCGCTTGCCGTGGACGACTTCGTCGTGGGAGATCGGCAACACGTAGTTCTCGCTGTACGCGTACACCATCGAGAACGTCATCTCGCCGTGGTGGTAGGAGCGGTGGACCGGGTCGTGCGCCATGTAGCCCAGCGAGTCGTGCATCCAGCCCATGTTCCACTTCAGGCCGAAACCGAGGCCCCCCGAGTCCGTCGCGCGCGTCACGCCGTCCCAGGCCGTGGACTCCTCGGCGACCGTCACGACGCCCGGGCAGCGGCGGTACACCGTCGCGTTCATCTCCTGGAGGAACGCCACCGCGTCCAGGTTCTCCCGGCCGCCGTACGCGTTCGGTGACCACTGGCCCGGCTCGCGCGAGTAGTCCAGGTACAGCATCGAGGCGACCGCGTCCACGCGCAGCCCGTCGATGTGGAACTCCTCGCACCAGTAGACGGCGTTCGCCACCAGGAAGTTGCGGACCTCGCGGCGCCCGTAGTCGAACTCCAGCGTGCCCCAGTCGGGATGTGCGGCGCGCCGCGGGTCCTCGTGCTCGTACAGGGGGCGCCCGTCGAACTCGGCCAACGCCCAGGCGTCGCGCGGGAAATGGGCGGGGACCCAGTCCATCAGGACGCCGATCCCGGCCCGGTGCAGGGCGTCCACCAGGTGCCGGAAGTCGTCCGGGGTGCCCAGGCGGGCGGTGGGCGCGTAGAAGCCGGTGACCTGGTAGCCCCAGGAGCCGCCGAAGGGGTGCTCGGCGACGGGGAGGAACTCGACGTGGGTGAAGCCCAGGTCGTTGACGTAGGAGGGGAGTTGATCGGCTAGCTGACGGTATGTCAGGCCAGGGCGCCAGGACGGGAGGTGGACCTCGTACACCGAGAACGGGGCCTCGTGGACCGGGACTTCGGCGCGCCGAGCCATCCACTCCGTGTCGCCCCACGCGTAGTGCGAGGCGGTGACGATCGACGCCGTCTCCGGCGGGGTCTGCGTACGGCGGGCCATCGGGTCGGCGCGCAGGGTCTTCGAGCCGTCGGGGCGGGTGATCTCGAACTTGTACAGCTCGCCCTCCCCGATGCCGGGGACGAACAGCTCCCACACGCCGGTCGAGCCCAGGGAGCGCATCGGGAAGCCGGTGCCGTCCCAGAAGTTGAAGGTCCCGGCGATGCGGACGCCGCGCGCGTTCGGGGCCCACACCGCGAACCGGGTGCCGGACACGCCGTCGTGCGTCGTTGGGTGCGCGCCGAGCGCCGTCCACAGCTGCTCGTGGCGGCCCTCGCCGATCAGATGCAGGTCGAGGTCACCGAGAGTGGGCAGGAAGCGGTACGCGTCGTGGGTGTCGTGCGTGGCGCCCTCGTACTCGACCACCAGACGGTACGCGGTGGTCGCGGGCGGGGGCGTCGCGCCCGGCAGCAGCACCGAGAAGAAGCCGCTGCCGTCGTCCTTCAGGGGGTGGCGCAGGCCGTCCGCCGTCACGGCGGTGACCGCGCGGGCGTACGGGCGGAAGGCGCGCAGCGCGGTCTCGCCGGTCGGGGTGGGGTGCGGGCCCAGGACCGAGTGGGGGTCGTGGTGGGTACCGGTGAGGAGACGGTCCTGGTCGGGGCGGGGGACGGCGGGGTCGAAGAGGGGTGCCGGTACGGCAGTCGGCGGCGGGGTCTGCTCGCGCGGGGGAGTCGCCGCGCTCTTGCGTGCCGGGCGGCCGGACGCCGTCTTCTTCGCGGCGGCCTTCTTCGCCGGCGGCTCTTTCGCGACCGCCTTCTTCGCGGCGGCAGCCGCCTTCTTCTTCGGGTTCGGCGCACCGGACGTCACGGGCGGGGCCTCCTGGGGAGTCGAGGGGATCAGGTGAGTTCGTGCGCGGCGAGCCGCCGGATCGCGGAGAGGGGTACGGGCAGCCAGTCGGGGCGGTGCCTGGCCTCGTACACGACCTCGTAGATCGCCTTGTCGGTCTCGTACGCCCGCAGGAGTACGGGGTCGGTACGCGGGTCCACGCCCGTCACCTCCGCGTACCCCGAGCAGTACGCCGCCCGGCAGGCCGCCGCCCACCGCGGTACGGGCGGCTCGGCCGAGTGCGCGGCGTAGTCGAACGACCGCAGCATCCCGGCGACGTCCCGGACCGCCGGCTGCGGCATCCGCCGCTCGGCGAGGGGCCGCGCGGGCTCCCCCTCGAAGTCGATGAGCAGCCATTTCCCGGCGGGCGTCCGCAGACACTGCCCCAGGTGCAGGTCGCCGTGTATCCGCTGGGCCACCCAGGTGTGCCCCTCGGCGGCCAGCTCCGCGAGCGCCCCGAACGCGGTCCGCAGCCCCACCTCGTACGGCCGCAGCGACGGCACCGCCTGCACGGCCGCCTCAAGCCGCGCGGTCATCCCCGCGACGAGCGGCTCCAGCTGGGCGTGCCCGAGGGTGACGGTGGGCAGGGCGCGGGCGAGGGCCTGGTGGACCTCGGCGGTGGCACGGCCGAGGGCGCGGGCGTCCTCGGCGAAGTCGTACCCCCCGCCGTCATACCCCCCTACCTCGCTTACCTCGCTTGCCTCGGACTCCCCCGGCTCCTTCCCCACCCCCTGCAACGCCAGTTCCCACCCGTCCACCGCACCGGCGACATACTTCTGGGCTACTCCGAGTACCCACGCCTCTCCACCCACCTCGGCGCCGATCCACCCGACCGGGTCGGGCACTCGGTCGCAGCCCTCGCGGGTGAGGGCCAGTGGTAGTTCCAGGTCGGGGTTGACGCCGGGGAGGACCCGGCGCAGGAGTTTCAGGATGAACGTATCTCCGTAGGTCACCGAGGAGTTGGACTGTTCGGCGGTGATCAGGCGGGGGACCAGGTCGGGCCGGATCTCGGCGCCGGGGGCGCGGGAGAAGCGCAGGGCGCCCACGCGGGCCTCGGTGCGGATCGCTTCGAGGAGGAGCTCGGCGGGCCAGGGGTCGTGGAGGGCGTCGTAGTACGTGAGTCCGTCGAGTTCGCCGATGCGGGCGCCCGCCAGGTGGGGCGGGAGGGTCTCGCGCCCGGCGATGAGGAGCTGGTAGCAGTCGCCGGGTCCCGCGCCCTGCCCGGCGTGGGTGAGGACGTGGTGGAGGGACAGCCGTCCCCCCGGCGGCAGGAGTTCCGTCACGGAGACCGGCGTGAACCCGGTCACCGGGAGCCCCTTCCCCGCGAACCACCGCTGCCGGGGCAGCCATTCGCGCAGCAGGGGGGCCAGCGACGCGAGCAGGTCGGGGCCGGGACGCAGAGCCGTGTCCGCCATGACGTCGTCCTTTCCCCGGGGACCTGAACGGGTCGTGAGGGGTAGGGGTTTAGTGATGCGTGCCCCGGGCGGGGCGGAGGAAACCGCCCCGCCCGGACCTTCTGTGCCGGCCGGCGCCTCTAGACAGGGGCGCCCCGCAGCCGGAACCAGTAGAAGCCGTGCCCCGCCAGGGTGAGCAGGTACGGGAGTTCGCCGACCGCCGGGAACCGCACCCCGCCGAACAGCTCCACCGGATGGCGTCCGCTGAAGCGGCTGAGGTCCAGCTCGGTGGGCTGCGCGAAGCGGGAGAAGTTGTGGACGCACAGCACGAGGTCGTCCTCGTACTCCCGCAGGAACGCGAGCACCGCCGCGTTGCTGGACGGGAGTTCGGTGAACGAGCCGAGCCCGAACGCCGGGTTCTGCTTGCGGATCTCGATCATCCGGCGCGTCCAGTGCAGCAGAGACGACGGCGACGACATGGACGCCTCGACGTTGGTGACCTGGTAGCCGTAGACCGGGTCCATGATCGTGGGCAGGTACAGCCGGCCCGGATCGCAGGACGAGAAACCGGCGTTGCGGTCCGGCGTCCACTGCATCGGCGTCCGTACCGCGTCCCGGTCGCCGAGCCAGATGTTGTCGCCCATGCCGATCTCGTCGCCGTAGTAGAGGATCGGCGAGCCGGGCAGGGACAGCAGCAGGGCGGTGAACAGCTCGATCTGGTTGCGGTCGTTGTCGAGGAGCGGTGAAAGCCTGCGCCGGATACCGATGTTGGCGCGCATCCGCGGGTCTTTCGCGTACTCCGCCCACATGTAGTCGCGTTCCTCGTCGGTGACCATCTCCAGCGTCAGCTCGTCGTGGTTGCGCAGGAAGATGCCCCACTGGCAGTTCGAGGGGATCGCCGGGGTCTTGGAGAGGATCTCGGAGACGGGGTAGCGCGACTCGCGGCGCACGGCCATGAAGATGCGCGGCATGACGGGGAAGTGGAACGCCATGTGGCACTCGTCGCCGCCGGAGGAATAGTCGCCGAAGTAGTCGACGACGTCCTCGGGCCACTGGTTGGCCTCGGCGAGCAGGACGGTGTCCGGGTACTGCGCGTCGATCTCCTTGCGGACCCGCTTGAGGAACTCGTGGGTAGCAGGAAGGTTTTCGCAGTTCGTTCCCTCGGCGGCGTACAGGTACGGCACGGCGTCGAGGCGGAAGCCGTCGATGCCGAGGTCGAGCCAGAACTTCAGCGCCGAGATCATCTCGTCCTGCACGGCCGGGTTCTCGTAGTTGAGGTCCGGCTGGTGGGAGAAGAACCGGTGGAAGAAGTACTGCTTGCGGACCGGGTCGAAGGTCCAGTTGGAGGCCTCGGTGTCGACGAAGATGATCCGCGCGTCCTCGAACTGCTTGTCGTCGTCGGCCCACATGTAGTAGTCGCCGTACGGGCCTTCGGGGTCCTTGCGGGACTCCTGGAACCACGGGTGCTGGTCGCTCGTGTGGTTCATGACGACGTCGATGATGACGCGCATCCCGCGCTGGTGCGCGGAGTCCACGAACTCCACGAAGTCGGCGAGGTCGCCGAACTCCGGGAGCACCGACGTGTAGTCGGCGACGTCGTAACCGCCGTCCTTCAGCGGCGACTTGAAGAAGGGCGGCAGCCAGAGACAGTCCACCCCCAGCCACTGGAGGTAGTCGAGTCTGGCCGTCAGCCCCTTCAGGTCGCCGACGCCGTCGCCGTTGGAGTCCTGGAAGGAACGGACCAGGACCTCGTAGAACACGGCGCGTTTGAACCACTCGGGGTCGCGGTCCTTGGCCGGGGTGTCCTCGAAGGTGTCCTGTACGGGCTCGTTGACCATCATCGTGTGGCTGACCCTCCGGTCTGCGGGTGGGACGGTCGCAGGACCGTCAGTACGTGCGCGGGCCGCGAACCCGGTTCCAGACGCACGTAGTTGGCCCTGCCCCAGTCATAGGTCTCGCCGGTCAGCTCGTCGCGCACCGGCACCGACTCGTGCCAGTCCAGGCCGAGTTGCGGCATGTCCAACGAGACCGTGGCCTCCTGGGTGTGGTGGGGGTCGAGATTGACGATCGTGAGAACCGTGTTCGACCCGGACGTCTTCGAGTAGGCGATCACCGCGTCCTTGTCCGCGTGATGGAAGTGCAGGTTCCGCAGCTGCCGCAGCGCCGGACTTGCCCTGCGCACCTCGTTCAGGCGGGTGATCAGCGGCGCGATGGTCGGCGCCGACTCCCAGTCCCTGGCCCGGAGTTGGTACTTCTCCGAGTCGAGGTACTCCTCGCTGCCCGCGCGCAGCGGCGTGTTCTCGCACAGCTCGTACCCGCTGTAGATCCCCCACGACGGCGACAGCGTCGCCGCCAGCACCGCGCGCGCCTCGAACGCCGGACGGCCGCCGTGCTGGAGGTACTCGTGCAGGATGTCCGGGGTGTTCGCGAAGAAGTTCGGCCGCATCGAGGCGGCTGTCTCCCGGGACAACTCCGTGAGGTACGCGGTGAGTTCGTCCTTCGAGGTGCGCCAGGTGAAATAGGTGTACGACTGCTGGAAGCCGATCTCGCCGAGCGTGCGCATCATCGCGGGACGCGTGAACGCCTCCGCGAGGAAGATCACGTCCGGGTCGGTGCGGCCGATCTCGCCGAGGACCCGCTCCCAGAACACGACGGGTTTCGTGTGCGGGTTGTCGACGCGGAAGATCCGCACGCCGGCCGCCATCCAGTGCCGCAGCACCCGCAGGGTCTCCGCGACCAGTCCGTCCATGTCCGCGTCGAACGCCACGGGATAGATGTCCTGGTACTTCTTCGGCGGGTTCTCCGCGTACGCGATCGTCCCGTCCGGCCGGTGGTGGAACCACTCCGGGTGCTCGGCGACCCAGGGGTGGTCCGGCGAGCACTGCAACGCGAAGTCGAGCGCGACCTCCAGTCCCAGCTCGGCGGCGCGGCCCACGAACCACGCGAAGTCGTCCAGGGTCCCCAGCGCCGGGTGCACCGCGTCGTGGCCGCCCTCCGGGGAGCCGATCGCCCACGGCACGCCGACGTCGTCCGCCGTGGGGGTGAGGGAGTTGTTGCGGCCCTTGCGGAACGTCGTCCCGATGGGGTGGATCGGCGGGAGATAGACGACGTCGAAGCCCATCGCGGCGATCTCCGGCAGCCGCCGGGCCGCCGTGCGGAACGTGCCGTGCGGTACTTCCGGCGTCCCCTCCGAACGCGGGAAGAACTCGTACCACGACCCGAACAGCGCCCGCTCCCGCTCCACCAGCAGCGGCAACTCCTCGGAGGAGGTGACCAGTTCACGCAGCGGGTGGGCGGCGAGCACCGCGTCGACCTCGGGGGTGAGGGCGGCGCGCAGCCGTTCGGCGGGGGGCAGGGAACCGTCGCGGAGTGCGGATACGGCGGCCCTGAGGGCGCCGGAGTCGACGGGGACCCGCTCGTACAGCCGTGCCCCCTCCTCCAGGACCAGGTCCGTGTCGATCCCCGCCGGGATCTTGATCCGCGCGTGGTGGCGCCAGGTCGAGACCGGGTCGCTCCACGCCTCCACGGCGTACGTCCACAGGCCGGGCGCGTCCGGGGTGACGTCCGCGCCCCACCGGTCGGTGCCGGGGGCGAGCTCACGCATGGGGGTCCAGGGGCCGGGGTTACCCCGGTAGTCCTTGAGTACGACGTTGGCGGCGACGGCGTCGTGGCCCTCGCGGAAGACGGTCGCCGAGACCTCGAAGGTCTCGCCGATCACCGCCTTGGCGGGCCTGCGGCCCCGCTGGACGACCGGGCGGACGTCCAGCACGGGTATCCGGCCGGTCACCGGGGCCGGTGGGGGAGCTGTGCGGGTTCGCGGGGCTGTTCGGGAACCGGAGGGTCGCTCCGGCGCGGGACGGGGTGTCGGGGGTGCCGACGGGCGTTGTGTGGCGGGCATGACCGCTCCTGTCCGCGTCAACGAGGGGTGGGCGCAGGGTGGGGGGAGGTGGGCCTGCGGGGGTGGTGCGAGTCGGATACCTGAGATGTAGCGGGGTAGTACCGCAGGAGCCTTCCCACACTATTCGGGTGGGCAATCCGGCGCGCAGCCAACTACTCCCGCGTAGCCCCCTGCCCAGGTATGCCGCCATTCGAGTGAACGGCGGCCATCGCGCTATTCCTTTGTCACGAAGTCGGAATCTGAAGGAGTTTGTCCGGCGAACCCGTACCGCGACCGGAAACCTTCCCGTTCACCGCGTCCCGGACGAGTTTCCCGGCAACCTGGGCGGGCGTGGCTTTCGGGTGATCCGCCAGGAACAGCGCCGCCGCCCCCGCCGCGTGCGGCGCCGCCATCGACGTACCCGAGTACACCGCACGCCCGGTGTCATGCGCGTTCGACGCGGACACGATCGACCCGCCCGGCGCGAACAGATCCACGGGCGGACCGTAGTTCGAATAACTCAGCCGCGCGTCCCGCCGGTCGGTCGCCCCGACCGTGACCGCCTCCCGCACCCGCCCCGGCGAGTACCCGCCCGCCGGCCGCCCCTCGTTCCCCGCCGCGACCGTGTACGTCACCCCGGCCCGGATCGAGGTCCGTACGGCGGCGTCCAGCGCCGCGTTGGCGGGGCCGCCCAGGCTGAGGTTGGCGACCGCGGGCCTGCGCGCGTGCCGCGTCACCCAGTCGATCCCGGCGATCGTCCGCGCGATGGTCCCGGCGCCGGAGTCGTCCAGGACCCGCACCGACACGACCCGCGCCTCGCGGGCGACGCCCAGCGTGGCCCCCGCGACGGTCGCCGCGACATGCGTGCCGTGCCCGTTCCCGTCCCCGGCGTACGCGTCGCCGCCCACGAAGTCCCAGCCGTGACTCGCCCGCCCCGCGAACTCCTGGTGCGTGACCCGCACCCCGGTGTCGATGACGTACACCGTCACCCCCGCCCCCCGCGACGCGGGCGCCCGATAGGAACCGTCCAGCGGCAGCGACGGCTGGTCGACCCGGTCGAGCCCCCAACTGGCCGGAGCCGGACCCGCCTCGGCGTCCACCCGCGTGTCCTGCACGACCGACGCCACCCGGGGATCGGCGGCCAGCCGCCGGGCCGAGCGCGGATCCGCCCGCACCGCACAGCCGTTGAGGGCGGCGTCGTAGGAGTGGGTCACGCTCGCGCCGTACGCGGCGGCCACTGCGCGGCACTTCGCCGGGCTCGTCCCCGCTCTCAGCGTGACCAGATAACTCCCCTCCACCGCACCGGACCCACCGGCTCCGACGACGACCCCCTCGGGTACGGCGTGCGCGGTCGTCGAGAGCAGCAGGGCCAGGGCGACCGCGCCCAGACCCGAACTCCCCACCCGTGTCCACCCCATGGCTCCCCTCCCGGCCCGGCGCCCGCGACACCGCCCGGGCGCACCCCTTCCCGGCACCCTCTCGTGCGCCGGGAGGAGTCACAAGGTGGCCTACGGGGAGGGAATCGGCCATATCGGCCGGAGCCGGACGAGGAAAGGGCCGCGGTGTTTTTCGGACGTGACCGCGGGGAGCCATTACCGTCGAAGAGAAGAGACGACGAGACGCACATCGCGGTGTGTCCCCCCTCTGCACGCGCGACGAGGTGGAAATTGAAGGCGATACGTCGGTTCACCGTCCGGCCCGTACTCCCCGAACCCCTGCGTCCTTTGACCGAGCTGGCCAGAAACCTCAGGTGGTCGTGGCACGAGGAGACCCGTGAGCTGTTCCGGTCCGTCGACCCCGAGCGCTGGGCCGCGACCGGCGACCCCGTCCGCCTCCTCGGCGGCGTCGGCACCGCGCGGCTCGCCGAACTCGCCGGGGACCGCGGGTTCCTGCGCAGGCTCGACTCCGTCGCCGGGGACCTCACCGACTATGTGAGCAACGGGCGCTGGTACCAGGAACAGCGCGAGGCGGGCGAACTCCCCGCCGCCGTCGCCTACTTCTCGCCCGAGTTCGGCATCACCGCCGCCCTCCCGCAGTACTCCGGCGGCCTCGGCATCCTCGCCGGCGACCACCTCAAAACCGCCAGCGACCTCGGCGTCCCGCTCGTCGGCGTCGGACTCCTGTACCGGCACGGCTACTTCCGGCAGACCCTGTCCCGCGACGGCTGGCAGCAGGAGCACTACCCCGTCCTCGACCCGCACGAACTCCCCCTCGCCCCCCTCCAGGAGGCCGACGGCACCCCGGCCCACGTCAGCCTCGCCCTGCCCGGCGGACGGCGCCTGCTCGCCCGCGTCTGGGTCGCGCGGGTCGGCCGCGTACCGCTGCTGCTGCTCGACTCGGACGTCGAGGAGAACGACCCCGGCGAGCGGAGCGTCGCCGACCGGCTCTACGGCGGCGGCAGCGAACACCGGCTGCTCCAGGAGATGCTGCTCGGCATCGGGGGCGTGCGGGCCGTGCGCGCCTACTGCCGGATCACCGGGCACCCGGCGCCCGAGGTGTTCCACACCAACGAGGGCCACGCCGGGTTCCTCGGCCTGGAGCGGATCGCCGAACTCCGCGCCGAGGGGCTGGACTTCGCCGCCGGGCTCGAAGCCGTCCGGGCGGGCACCGTGTTCACCACCCACACGCCGGTCCCCGCCGGCATCGACCGGTTCGACCGGGAGCTGGTCGCCCACCACTTCGGCACCGACGCCGAACTCCCCGCCATCGACGTACAGGACGTGCTGAGCCTCGGCATGGAGACGTACCCCGGCGGGGAACCCAACCTCTTCAACATGGCGGTCATGGGGCTGCGGCTGGCCGGGCGGGCCAACGGGGTCTCGCTGCTGCACGGGAACGTCAGCCGGGAGATGTTCGCGGGGCTGTGGCCCGGGTTCGACGCGGACGAGGTGCCGATCACCTCCGTCACCAACGGAGTCCACGCACCGACGTGGGTCGCGCCCGAAGTGCTGCGCATCGACGACGTGTCCGCCGTACCGGACGGTGAACTGTGGGCGCTGCGCCGGGAGTTGCGCGGCCAGCTGGTGACGGAGGTACGGGAGCGGCTGCGCGCCTCCTGGCGGCAGCGCGGCGCCGGGACCGCCGAACTCGGCTGGATCGACGGGGTGCTGGACCCCGACGTCCTGACCATCGGGTTCGCCCGGCGCGTCCCCTCGTACAAGCGGCTCACGCTGATGCTGCGCGACCGCGACCGGCTGATGGAACTCCTGCTGCACCCCGAGCGGCCCGTGCAGATCGTCGTCGCGGGCAAGGCGCACCCCGCCGACGACGGAGGCAAGCGGCTCGTCCAGGAACTGGTCCGGTTCGCCGACGACCCACGGGTGCGCCACCGGATCGTGTTCCTGCCCGACTACGGCATGGCGATGGCCCGCAAGCTCTACCCCGGCTGCGACATCTGGCTCAACAACCCGCTGCGGCCCCTGGAGGCGTGCGGCACCAGCGGCATGAAGGCCGCGCTCAACGGCTGCCTCAACCTGTCGGTGCTGGACGGCTGGTGGGACGAATGGTTCGAGCCCGACTTCGGCTGGGCGATCCCCACCGACGACGGGGACGCCGTCGACCCCGACCGGCGTGACGACATCGAGGCCGCCGCCCTGTACGACCTCCTGGAGCAGCGCGTCGCCCCCCGCTTCTACGAGCGCGGCCCCGCCGGACTCCCCGACCGCTGGACGGAGATGGTCCGCCAGACCCTGACCCGGCTCGGCCCGAAAGTGCTCGCCGACCGGATGGTTCGCGAGTACGTCGACCGCCTCTACACCCCGGCCGCCCTCGCCCACCGCGCGATGACCCCCGAGCGCTCCCGCGAACTCGCCGCCTGGAAGGGCCGGTTGCGCGCGGGCTGGCACCGGGTCACCGTCGGCCACGTCGAGACGTCCACCGCCACCCCCACGCCCGAACTCGGCTCCACCCTCGCGTTGCGTGTCCGCGTCCGGCTCGGCGAGCTGACCCCCGAGGACGTCCAGGTGCAGGCCCTCTCCGGCCGCGTCGACCCGGAGGACCGCATCACCGACGCCACCCCTGTCGCGCTCAAGCCGGTCAACGGGCCCGACGACGAAGGAGGTTGGACGTACGAGGGACCGCTCGCGCTGGACCGGACGGGGCCGTTCGGATACACGGTACGGGTGCTGCCCTCGCACCGACTGCTCGCGTCGGACGCGGAGTTGGGGCTGGTGGCGGTGCCGTCGGAGGAAGTGGTGGAAGGGGGCGGGGTGTTGATGCGCTGACCTATTCCTCCACCGGGGCGCACAGCCCTCTCAGCACCTTCCCGCACCTGCGCGCGTAGGCGAGTTGAAGCCCCCGCACCGCCGGACCCCCTGCTTTCGCGTACCACTTGGCGGCCTTGCTGAACGCCGTCACCGTCAGCCACACCGTCCCGTCCCCCGTGCGGTCCACGAGGAACGACTCCTCCCCGCACTCGGGATGGCCGGTGAGCGTGCCGTACGCCCAGCCGGCGCGGCGGGGCTCCTCGACGGTCCACACGATCCGGCAGGGCGCCTTGATGACCCCGGCGAGGGAGACGGTGACGTCCACGTCGGGCGCGGCGCGGTCGGCGGAGGCGTTGACGCCGACGCCCATCGCCCGGTGCATCTCCCAGGTGAGCACCGCCTCCGAGGCCCGCCGGAAGACGGCTTCGCCCTCGCCGAGCCGCGTGCGTTCCCGCAGGTGGTGGAAGCCGGGAGGGCAGAAGTGGGGGTCGCGGGTCGCGCCCACGTCGTCGTACGAGAAAGGCCGTTCGGACATGGGCGCAAGAGTAGAGCGGCACCCGGGAATGCCTTCGTCCCGGGTGCCGCTCCGTTCACACGTCGGCTGTCCGTACTAGTTGACGTTGACCGCGGACCAGGCGGCCTGGACCGTCTTGTACTCGGTGGACGTCGAGCCGTACAGCGCAGACGCCGCGCTCAGCGTCGCGGTGCGGGCGCCCGCGTAGTTGGTCGTCGAGGTCATGTACGAGGTCAGCGCCTTGTACCAGATCTGGACGGCCTTGGCGCGGCCGATGCCGGTGACCGTGGAGCCGTTGTACGTCGGGGAGTTGTAGGAGACCCCGTTGATGGTCTTCGCGCCGCTGCCCTCGGACAGCAGGTAGAAGAAGTGGTTCGCCGGGCCCGACGAGTAGTGCACGTCGAGGTTCTTCAGCGAGGAGGACCAGTTGTCGGCGGACGAGCCGTCCTTGCTGGGCTTGTCCTGGTAGCGCAGCGGGGTGCCGTCGCCGTTGATGTCGATCTTCTCGCCGATGAGGTAGTCACCGGGGTCCGAGGCGTTGTTGGCGTAGAACTCGACGGCGGTGCCGAAGATGTCCGAGGTCGCCTCGTTCAACCCGCCGGACTCGCCGGAGTAGTTGAGGCCCGCGGTGTTGGAGGTGACGCCGTGCGTCATCTCGTGCCCGGCGACGTCGAGCGAGGTCAGCGGGTCGGTGTTGCCCGCGCCGTCGCCGTAGGTCATGCAGAAGCAGGAGTCGTCCCAGAACGCGTTGACGTACGCGTTGCCGTAGTGGACGCGGGAGTACGCGGCGACCCCGTCGTTCTTGATGCCGCTGCGGCCGAACGTGTTCTTGTAGAAGTCCCAGGTGACCTGGGCGCCGTAGGCGGCGTCGACGGCGGCCGTCTGGTCCGAGGAGGAGCTCGACGCGGTGCCGGTGCCCCACGTGTCGTCCGCGTCGGTGAACAGCGTGCCGGCCGAGGAACTGGTCGAGCGGGCCTTGTTGTACGTCTTGTGGTTGCCGCGCGTGGAGTCGGTCAGGTTGTACGTCGTACCCGACTTGGTGGTGCCCAGGGTGACCGTGCCGGAGTACAGGCTCTTGCCGGTGCCGGTCTCGATGCCCTGCCACTCGTACAGCTTCTTGCCCGTGGCCGCGTCGGTGATGACGTGCAGCTCGTTGGGGGTGCCGTCGTCCTGGAGGCCGCCGACGACGGTCTCGAAGGCGAGGGTGGGGGCGGAGCCGTTGCCGGCCCAGATCACCTTGCGGGGCGCGGCGTCGGGGGCGGTCTCCGCGGAGCCGGCCGCCTTGGCGAGGCCGACGGCCTGCTTCTGGGCGGTGGCCGGGGTGACCTTCGGGGTCAGCGAGGCGACCTTGATGGTGGCCGAAGTGGCCTTGGTGACGCCCTTGTTGGCGCCCGCCGGGGTCTGGTGGACGACGAGGTCGCCGCCGAGGACCGGCAGACCGGCGTAGGTGCGCTCGTAGCGGGTGTGGGTCGTGCCGTCGACGTCCTTGACGACGTCGCGGACGACGAGCGCCTCCTTGGTGCCGAGACCTATCTGCTGCGCGGTCTCGCTCGCGTCGGCCTGCTGGTCCTGGATCAGCGCGGCCCGGTCGGGCGCCGACAGGGACAGCGGGGCGGCGGCGAGGGTCCGGGCGGCCTTGTCGGCGTCGACCTTGGTGTCGGTCGCGTTGGCCGTGGTCAGCCCGGTGGTCAGCAGCGCTCCGGCGGCGACCGCGGTCGCGATGGCCAGCGTGGTGCGCTTGTGACGCGTGTAGACGGGGGTCACACAAGCTCCTTCGTGGGGGAGTCCGGGCGGCGTGGGGAACTGCCGTCCGGAGTGGTCGTGAAGTTGTGCGGCGGGTGGGGGAAGAGTGACATCGAGGGCGCGTACATGTCAGGACCCTGAATCGATGTTGGCCGAAAAGCGCCTGTCCGGTAAACGTTTCTGGTGTGTAAACCGGGCCGACCTCGGTAAAGGGGCCACCGAAGATCGGTAAGGGACCGGCAAAAACAGTGCCTGGCCGAGGAGTTGGCCCGCTCCGTATGAGGGGCTCTAGGACGGCCCTTACGGTGCCCTTACGTGCGCAGTGTGCCGGAACGTCGGATTCCGGCCGCCGGTGCGGCACTTCGACGCACGGGGCGCGCGGCCGGTTCCCGCGGGTCCGGAACCCTTGACCGGAAACGATCGGGCGCCGCCCCCGCAGGAACGGCGCCCGGCTCTCAGAGCATCACCGGCTTACGGGAAGGTGACCTTCCAGCTGTTGATCTGCCCGGTGTCCCGCGCGGCCTGGTCCTGGACCCGCAGCTGCCAGGTCCCGTTGGCCGTCTCCGTCGACGCGTTGACCGTGTACGTCGCCACCACGTTGTCCGCCGAGTCCGACGAGCTGAACGCCTTCAGCCGGTACGCCGTCCCGCTCGGCCCCACCAGGTCGATCACCAGGTCGCCCCGGAAGGTGTGCGTGATGTCCACCGACACCGACAGGTTGGACGGCGCGTTGCCGGTCCGCCCGCTCACCGCGATCGACGAGTTGACCGCCGCCCCGTTGTCCGGGATCGCCACGACCGTGCCGCTCTCGTACGAGGTGCCGGTGCCGCCACCGCCGCCCGTCGAGCGCGCGCCGACCGCGATGCCCGCCCACGCGTCCTGCACGGCGCGGTACTCGGCCGACGTCGTGCCGTACAGCTCACCGGCCGCCGCCAGCGTGCCCGTGCGCGCGCCCGCGTAGTTGGTGTTCGACGTGAACTTCGTGGCCAGCGCCCGGAACCAGATCTTCTCCGCCTTGTCCCGGCCGATGCCGGTCACCGGAAGCCCGTCCGAGGTCGCCGAGTTGTAGGTGACACCGTTGATCGTCTTGGTGCCGCTGCCCTCGCTCAGCAGGTAGAAGAAGTGGTTTGCGGGACCCGACGAGTAGTGCACGTCGAGACCGCCGAGCCCGGAGTACCAACTGTCCCTGGACGAGCCGTCCTTGCTCGGCTTGTCCATGTAACGCAGCGGCGTGCCGTTGCCGTTGATGTCGATCTTCTCGCCGATGAGGTAGTCACCGACGTCCGAGGCGTTGTTCGCGTAGAACTCGACGGCCGTCCCGAAGATGTCGGACGTCGCCTCGTTCAGGCCGCCCGACTCGCCGCTGTACACCAGGCGCGCGGTGTTCGCGGTCACGCCGTGCGACATCTCGTGCCCGGCCACGTCCAGCGAGGTGAGCGGCTTGTTGTTGCCCGCGCCGTCGCCGTACGTCATGCAGAAGCAGGAGTCCTGCCAGAACGCGTTGACGTACGCGTTGCCGTAGTGCACCCGCGAGTACGCCGCGACCCCGTCGTTGCGGATGCCGTTGCGGCCGTGCACGTTCTTGAAGTAGTCCCACGTCACCTGCGCCCCGAAGTGCGCGTCGGCACCCGCGGTCTCCGCGTTGGACGGCAGCCCGTTGCCCCACACGTCGTCCGGGCCGGAGAACAGCGTGCCGGTGCCCGACGAGCCCCGGTTCAGGTTGTACGTCCGCTGGTTGCCGCGCGTCGCGTCGGTCAGGTTGTACGTCGAACCCGACTGGGTCGAGCCGATCGTCACCGAGCCGCTGTACATCGTGTTGCCGGTGCCGTTCATGACGGCCTGGTACTCGTACAGCTTCTGGCCGGTGTTCGCGTCGGTGATGACGTGCAGCTCGTTCGGCGTGCCGTCGTGCTGGAGGCCGCCGACGACCGTCTCGTACGCGAGCACCGGGGTGCCGTTCGCCGCCCAGACCACCTTGCGGGGGGCCTGCGCCGCGTCCTTGCTCGTCGAGCCTTCCGCCGCCGCGCGCGACAGGGCCTGCTTCTCGGCCGCGCCCGCCGCGATCTTCGGGGTGAGGGAGGCGACCTTCACGGCCGCGTTCGTCGCCTTGACGACGCCCTGCGTGACGCTGGCCGCGTTCTCCTTCACGACCAGGTCGCCGCCGAGCACCGGCAGACCGGCGTAGGTGCGCTCGTAGCGGGTGTGCGTCGTGCCGTCGGCGTCCTTCACGACGTCGCGCACGACCAGGGCCTCCTGGGCGCCCAGGCCCAGGCTCTTCGCCGTCGCCGCCTTGCTCGCGTCCGCGTCGCGCAGCAACTCCGCGCGCTGCGAGGGGGTCAGCCGGATCGACTCGGTCTTCGTCGCCGACGGCTCGGGGGCCGCCGTCGCCGCGCCGGACTGGATGGCCGTCGCGACAAGAGCCGCCACGCCCAACAGGGCCGCGGCGGCTGTCCTGCGGTAGGGGGAGGTGCGTCTGGGGGAGGGACTGCTGCTCACCACTGAACTCCTTCAGGGAGACCGTCGGTCAACTGATGTGGTGGTGCTGTGGGGTTGCTGTGCAGCGGTGTGGGAAGGGTGACAGGAGAGTGGGGGTTGTGTCAGGAGCACATCAACAAGTTGGCCGGAAACCTTTTGTTGACCGACGCTTGGGGATCTCTGTACCCGGGGGGTGCGCGGGGCCGGGACTCCGGTGCGGAGCCTGGAGAAACCGCAGGTAGTAGGACCATCGGACGAGTGCGTACCGGCCGAAACTCGGTGGGCGTTGTCAGTGCCGGTCCGTAGGCTCGCGAGCGTGACGTCAGTGAAGCCTGCCTCAGAGGAACGGTCCCCGGAACAGTCCGCCGTACGAACGCTGCTGCGGCTGTGGCCGTACGTACGGCCCGCGCGGGCGCGGCTCTTCAGCGCCGCGATCGTCGCCGTACTGGCCTCCTGCGTCGGGCTCGTCATCCCCCTCGTCCTGAAGTGGATGGTCGACGGGCCCATCGCCGCCCGCGACACCGGCGGGGTCTGGCTCGGGGCGCTGTGGCTGCTGCTCCTCGGGTTCGCGGAGGCGCTGCTCTTCGGGCTGCGGCGGTGGCTCGTCGCGCGGCCCCTGTCCCACGTCGAGGCGGAGATGCGGGCCGGGCTCTACCGGCACCTCCAGCGGCTGCCGCTCTCCTTCCACGACCGGTGGGCCTCCGGGCAGCTCCTCTCGCGCGCCACCACCGACCTCATGCTCCTGCGCATGTTCCTCGCGTTCCCCCTGACCTTCCTCTTCGTCAACGCCGTCACCATCCTCGTCGGCGTCGTCATCATGCTCCTCCAGGACTGGACCCTCGGCCTCGTCATCCTCGGGCCCGCGGTCCCCGTCGTCCTCGTCTGCGTCGTCTTCGAGTCCCGGTACGCGCGCGTGGCCCGCCTCGCCCAGGACCAGGTCGGCGACCTGACCACCGTCGTCGAGGAGAGCGTCCTCGGCATCCGCGTCATCAAGGGCTTCGGCCGCCACCGCAGCCAGGCGCGCGTGTTCCGCGAACTGTCGGGCACCCTGCGGGGCACCGAACTGCGCAAGGGACGGCTCCTCGCGATGATCTGGGGCGTCATCGTGACCCTGCCCGAGGTCGCCATCGGGGCGGCGCTCGTGGTGGGCGCGGTGCAGGTCGCCGACGGGGCGTTGTCGGCGGGGACGCTGGTGGCGTTCCTCTCGACCGCGCTGGCCCTGCGCTGGCCCGTCGAGTCCATCGGCTTCCTGCTGGCGATGAGCCAGGAGGCGGCCACCGCCACGGCCCGGTACTTCGAGGTGATGGACGAGGCGGCGGAGGGGGCGGGGGCCTCCGGCGGTGGGGCGGTGCTGGTGGACGGGGCCGGCCCCGGTGGTGGGGCTGGTGACGTCGGGCGGGATGTGGTGGGTGCGGGGGCTGGAGGTGAGGTCGGCGGTTTCGCGAAGGGGGCGGCTGCTTCCTCGCGCGGGGGCGTGATGGAGGGTGCTGTGGCGGCGGCCGGAGGTGCTGGCGGTGGGGGAGCGGCCGGTGGGGCGGTCCGGGTGGTGGACGGGGCCGGTCCCGGTGGTGGGGCCGGTGATGTCGGGCGGGACGCGGCGGGAGTTGGGGCCGAAGGAGTGGGCGTCGGCTGTGGGACGGGCGCGGCTGCTCTCGGCGGTGAGGTTCGGGGAGCCGGTGACGGCGACCCGGTGGCTTCCGGCGGGGCCCGGCAGCCGGGTGGAGTTCCGGCGGGGTTTCCGGTTGTCGCCGGGGGTGGTTCCGCCAGGGCGGCTCGTGCGGAGGCGGTGGGCCGTGATGGTGGGCTGCGGTTCGAGGGGGTGTCCTTCCGGTATCCCGATGCCGATCCTGGGGCGCCGCCTGTGCTCGCGTGTGTCGACCTGCATATTCGGCCCGGTGAGTCGCTCGCGCTCGTGGGGGCCACCGGGAGCGGGAAGACGACGCTCACCGCGCTCGTGCCGCGGATGTACGACGCCACCGGGGGGCGGATCACCCTCGACGGGGAGGACATCGAGGGGATGTCCCGGGAGGAACTGCGGTCCCGGGTCGCCGTCGCCTTCGAGGAGCCGACGCTGTTCTCGGCGAGCGTCGGGGAGAACGTGCTGATGGGCGGCGCGGGTGGCGACCTCGCGCGGGCGCTGGACGTCGCCCAGGCCGGCTTCGTGCACGACCTTCCCGACGGCGTCGACACGCAGGTCGGCGAGCAGGGGCTCAGCCTCTCCGGGGGCCAGCGGCAGCGCCTCGCGCTGGCCCGCGCGGTCGTCGGACGGCCACGGTTCCTCGTCCTGGACGACCCGCTGTCCGCGCTGGACGTCCACACGGAGGCGGCGGTGGAGGCGGCCCTGCGGCACGTCCTCGCGGACACGACCGCGCTGATCGTCGCGCACCGCCCGTCGACGGTCCTCCTCGCGGACCGGGTGGCGCTGCTCTCCGAGGGACGGATCAAGGCGGTCGGCACCCATCAGGAACTGCTGCGGACGAGCGCGGAGTACGCCCACTTGATGGCGGGCGCGGAGGCGGAACCGGCTGCGGGGGCTGACGACTCGTATGCCGGTGCCGGTGCCGGTGCCGGTGCCGGTGCCGGTGCCGGTGCCGGTGCCGATGCCGATGCCGATGCCGAGCCGCGTGCCGTTGCCGATCGGCCCGCCGTTCCCTCCTCCACCCCCGCCGAATCCTCCACCGAACCCGCGACCGAGCCCGCCACCGCCGCCCTGGACCAGGAGGATGCCCGCCGATGACCGCCACCACGACGACCCCGGCGCCCGCGACTCCGGCTCCCGACCCCTTCGACCAGGACGACCTGCCCACCCCGCCCGGCGCGACCGGCGCCCTGCTGCGGTCGCTGCTCGCGCCGATGAAGGTGCGGGCGACGGTCACCGCGCTGCTGCTCCTCGTCCAGCAGGCCGCTGTACAGATCGGCCCCCTGCTGGTGGCGTACGCGATCGACACGGCCGTACCCGCGTACCGGGACGGCGACAACGGGCCGCTGATCGCGGCCGGGGCCGGGTATCTCGGCGCCGCGCTGCTCTCCGGCGTCCTCCAGTACGCGTTCATCAACGCCTCCGCCCGCGTCAACCAGGACGTCCTGCTGGACCTGCGCGGCCGGATCTTCCGCCACGCGCAGGCGCTGAGCGTGGACTTCCACGAGCGGTACACGTCGGGCCGCCTGATCTCCCGGTCCACGACGGACGTCGAGTCGCTGCGGGAACTCCTCAGCGAGGGCCTCCAGGAACTCGTGACGGTCATCCTCTCGTTCGTCTACATCTCGGCGATGCTGCTCTGGCTGGACCTCGGCCTCGGCGCGGTCGCGGTCGCCTCGTTCGGCCCGCTGTACCTGATGATCCGGATGTACCGCCGCCGGGTGGGCCGCGTGTACGCGAGGCGGTCGACGGCCATCGCCTCGGTGATCGTCAAGTTCGTCGAGACGATGAACGGCATCCGCCCGGTCCGCGCGTTCCGCAGGGAGGCCGTCAACGACGCCGAGTTCGCGGCCCTGAACCGTACGCACGAACGCTCCAACGGCGACGCCCTGCTGGAGATGGCGCGCTACGTCGTCGGCTCCCGCCTGATCGCCAACACGGCCGTCGCGGTGATCGTCCTGTGGGGCGCGTACCGCGTCTCGGCCGGCTCGCTGGAACTCGGCGTGCTCGCGGCGGCGGTGCTGTACCTGCGGCGCCTGTACGACCCCATCGACCGGCTCGGCATGTTCCTCAACTCCTACCAGTCGGCCGCCGCCTCCCTGGAGAAGATCGCCGGCCTGCTCGCCCAGACCCCGTCCGTCCCCGAACCGGCCGAGCCCCGCGAACTGCCCGTACGTCAGGGCGAACTCCCGGGCCGCGCAGTCGAGTTCGAGGGTGTCTCCTTCGGCTACCGCACGGGCGGCGAGATCCTGCCCCGCTTCGACCTGACCCTCCCGGCCGGCCAGACCGTCGCGGTCGTCGGCTCGACCGGCGCCGGCAAGTCGACGCTCGCGAAACTCCTCGCCCGCTTCTACGACCCGACGGCCGGCCGCGTCACCCTCGACGGCGTCGACCTGCGCGACCTCCCCGTACCCGAACTGCGGCGCGGCGTCGTCATGGTGACCCAGGAGGCGTTCCTGTTCTCCGGCACGGTCGCCGAGAACATCGCGATCGGCCGCCCCGACGCCGGCCGCGAGGAGATCGAGCGCGCCGCGAAGGCCATCGGCGCCCACGAGTTCATCAGCGCCCTGCCCGACGGCTACGACACGGACGTCCGCAAGCGCGGTGGCCGGATCTCCGCCGGTCAGCGCCAACTCGTCGCGTTCGCGCGGGCGTTGCTGGCCGACCCGGCCGTCCTCATCCTCGACGAGGCGACCAGCTCCCTCGACATCCCCGGCGAACAGGCCGTCCAGCGCGCCATGTCGACGGTCCTGAGCGGCCGTACCGCCGTCGTCATCGCGCACCGGCTGTCCACCGTGGAGATCGCCGACCGGGTGCTCGTCATGGAACGGGGCAGGATCGTCGAGGACGGCACCCCGGCCGAACTGATCGCCGGGACCGGCCGGTTCGCGGGCCTGCACCGCGCCTGGCGCGACAGCCTGGCGGGCGCGGGCATGGGGGAGGGGCCGTGATCGACGCGTACGCGGACCCGGGGACGCCCGGCTGCCGGAGCGGCGCCGGCTACCTGTGGTGGCTGACCCGATGCCAGCTCGGACGGGCCCTCTCCGGGGCGGCCCTGTCGTCCGCGTGGATGGCCCTGATGGCCGCCACCCCCTGGATGATCTCCAAGGCCGTCGACGACGGCATCCAACCCGGCGACATGGGCGCGCTCGTGTGGTGGAGCACCGCGCTCCTGCTCGTCGGCGCGTTCAACGCGTGGCTCAGCATCATGCGGCACCGCACGATGACGCGGCTGCGGATGGACGCCAACTTCCGTACCGTGAAGGTCGTCGTGAGGCAGGCGGTGCGGCTCGGTGCCGCGCTGCCCCGGCGGACGGTCGCGGGAGAGGTCGTCACGATCGGCGTGGGCGACGTCCAGACGATCGCGTTCTCCCTGACCCCCCTCGGGCCCGGGATCGGGGCGATCGTCATGTACGTCGTCGTCGCGGCCCTCCTGCTGGACGTCTCGCCGCTGCTCGCCGCCGTCGTCCTCACCGGCATGCCCGTACTCGCCCTGCTTGTCGGGCCGTTGATGGCCCGGCTCCAGGGCGCGGAGACCGAGTACCGCGAACGCCAGCGGCTGCTGACCGCGCGCATCGGGGACCTCGCGGGCGGGCTGCGCGTCCTCAACGGCCTCGGCGGCAAAGGGCTGTTCGCGGACGGGTTCCGGCGGGACTCCGCGGGCCTGCGCGAACAGGGGTACCGGGTCGGCGCGGTGACGAGCTGGATCCAGGCGCTCGGGGTCGGGCTGCCGACCCTGTTCCTGTCCGTGGTGACCTGGCTCGCGGCGCGCCTCGCCGCGCAGGGGGAGATCACGGTCGGCCAACTCGTCTCCGTGTACGGGTTCGTGGCCGTCCTCGTCGTGCCCGTGTCCTTCCTCGTCGAGCTGGGGTACCAGCTGAGCCGGGGCGTCGTCGCGGCCCGCCGGGTCGTCCGGCTGCTGGCGCTGGAGCCCGATCCGGACGTGCCGTCCGCCGAAGCGCCGTCCGGCGCCGCCGAGTTGTACGACCCCCTCTCCGATGTGCGGGTCCTGCCCGGTGAGTTGACCGCCGTCGTCTGCGCGCGGCCCGCCGACAGCGCGGTGATCGTCGACCGGCTCGGGCGGTATCTGCCGTCCGACGTCAGGTGGGGTGAAGTCCGGCTGGACTCCGTGCCGTTGGCGTCCGTGCGGGCGCGGATCCTGGTCGCCGACAACGAGGCCGACCTCTTCGCCGAGACCCTGCGCGAGATGGTGTCGGGGCGGGAGGCGCGCGATGCCGAGGCGATCACGCGGGCCGTGTGGGCCGCCGCGTCCGAGGACATCGTGCGCGGGCTGCCGGACGGGCTCGACTCCGCCGTCTCCGCGCAGGGGCGCAGCCTCTCCGGAGGCCAGCGCCAACGCGTGCGCCTCGTACGGGCGTTGCTCGCCGACCCCGAGGTGCTCCTCGCCGTCGAACCGACGTCGGCGCTCGACGCCCACACGGAGGCGGCCATCGCCGCGCGGCTGCGGGAGGCGAGGGCGGGGCGGACGACCGTCGTGGCCTCGACCTCGCCGCTGCTGCTCGACCGGGTGGACCGGGTGCAGTACGTGGTGGAGGGGCGGGTGGCCGCCGTCGGTTCGCACCGGGAACTGCTCGAAGGGGAGGCGGGATACCGGGAGCTGGTGGCCCGGGACGCGGGCGAGGACGACACGGTTCGGGTCGGTTCCAGGGAAGTCGGTTCCAGGGAAGTCGGTTCCATGGAAAGGGAAGGGGACGTGCTGTGAGCGGCGACTCCGGGCGGCTGCCCATTGCCGGGGTCCGTGAAGTCCGGCGTGCCGTCGGGCGGTTGGTGCGGGCCGATCGCCGTGCCTTCGGGATCGTGGTGGGTGTCAACGTGCTCGGCGCCCTCGCGGGGCTCGTCGGACCCTGGCTGCTCGGGCGGATCATCGACGAGGTGCGGAGCGGGGCCGGGGTCGGGGCGGTCGACCGGCTCGCGCTCGGGATCCTCGTCGCCGCCGTCGTCCAGCTGCTGTTCGTGCGGTGGGGGCGGTACGTCGCGCACCGGTTCGGGGAGCGGATGCTCGCCCGGGTGCGCGAGGGGTTCGTGGACCGGGCGCTCGCGCTGCCCGCGTCCGTCGTCGAGCGCGCCGGGACCGGCGACCTCACCACGCGCGGCACCGCCGACGTGGGGACCGTCGGGACGACCCTGCGCGACGCCGGGCCCGACATCATGGTCGGCGGCGCGCAGGCCCTGTTCCTGCTGGCCGCCGTCTTCTTCGTCGACCCGCTCCTCGGCACCGTCGCCGCGCTCGGGCTCGCGCCGATCTGGGCCGGCCTGCGCTGGTACCTGCGGCGCGCCCGCACCGGCTACCTCGCCGAGGGCGCGGCCACCTCCGAGGTCTCCGAGATCCTCGCCGCGACCGCGGGCGGCGCCCGCACGGTCGAGGCGTTCCGCCTGGGCGAGCGGCGGACGGCGGCCGGCCGTACGGCACTCGACGAGTCCCGGCGCACCCGCCTGTACACCCTCTACCTGCGCACCGTCTTCTTCCCGGTCGTCGAGGTGTCGTACGTCCTGCCCCTGTCGGCGATCCTCGTCCTCGGCGGCGTCCTGCACGCGCACGGGGAGATGAGCGTCGGCGCGGTCGTCACCGCGACCCTCTACACCCGCCAGTTCTTCGAACCCATCGACCAGGTGATCATCCGCGTCGAGCAACTCCAGGCCAGCGGGGCCTCGTTCGCCCGCGTCGAGGGGATCGCGCAGGCGTCGGGGGAGGCGAAGGGGGATACGCCGACGCCGGCGGACGACCGGATCGACGTGACCGGCGTGCGGTTCGCGTACGAGCGGGGCGGTGAGGTCCTGCGCGGCGTCGACCTCACGGTCCGCCCCGGTGAACGCCTCGCCGTGGTCGGCCCGTCCGGCGCCGGCAAGACGACGCTCAGCCGGCTGCTCGTGGGCGTGGACGCGCCCACGGAAGGCACGGTCACCGTAGGCGGTGTCCCCGTCGCCGGCCTCGGCCCCGAACAGCTGCGCCGCCAGGTCGTCCTCGTCACCCAGGAACACCACGTCTTCCTCGGCACGGTCCGCGACAACCTCCGCATCGCCGAACCCGGCGCGAGCGACGAGGAGCTGTGGGCGGCGCTGCACGCGGTGGGGGCGGCCGAGTGGGTCCGCGACCTCCCGGCCGCCCTGGACACCGAACTGGGCACGGGCGCCCGCACCCTGGACGGCTCCCAGGCCCAGCAGCTCGCCCTGGCCCGGGTGGTCCTCGCCGACCCCCACACGCTCATCCTCGACGAGGCGACGGCCCTCCTCGACCCCACCACCGCCCGCCACACCGAACGCGCCCTCGCCGCCGTCCTCCAGAACCGCACGGTCATCGCGATCGCCCACCGCCTCCACACGGCCCACGACGCGGACCGCGTCGCGGTGATGGAGGGCGGCCGGCTGACGGAGCTGGGCACGCACGAGGAACTGGTGAACGCCGGGGGAGCGTACGCGGACCTGTGGGGGACGTGGCACGGGGAGCGGGCGGGGGTGGACTGAGAGGGGAACGTGAGCGGCATCCGTGCGCCGGACCGGCCCGCGCGACCGTGCGGCAAGGCGCTCAGGCTCGTACGGCGACGGTCGCCAGGGTGGTGAAGGGCATCGTGAAGCGGCCCCCCAGCGCGTCGATGGCCTCGCCGACCGCGCCCTGGATCTCGGCCAGTTGATCGGGGCGGAGCCGGGTCAGGCCGCCGGTGGTGGGGAGCAGGTCCAGCCACTGATCGCGCGTGTAGGACCGCTCCCAGTCGAACTGCCAGTGCTCCAGGCCGTCGAACCGCCCGGTCCCGCGGATCGTGTCGGCGGTCTTCGCGTACCCCGCTCGGTACAGGTCCAGCGGACGCCGCGCCGGCTGACCGGCGAACGGGGAGTCGGGCGCCACCCGACGGCAAGCGGCGGCGAAGGGCTCGGCCACCTCGGCGGGCGGTTCGAACACGTGCCCGAAGATCGCCAGGCGCCCGTTCGGGCGCAGCACCCGGGCCGCCTTCTCCGCGCCGAGGGCCGGGTCCACCCAGTGCCACGACTGGGCGGCGATCACCGCGTCGAACGTCCGGCTCCCCGGTTCCCATGCCTCGAAGGTCGCCACCTCGACCGGCAGGCCGCCGGCTCGGGCGAAGTCGGCCATCCGCGCGTCCGGTTCGACGCCGAGCACGGTGCAGCCGGCGGCCTGGAACTGGCGGGCCGCGATGCCCGTTCCGCAGCCGACGTCGAGCACGTCGGGTCCCGGGCTCCCGGCGACGACGCGCGTCACCAGGTCGTCGGGGTAGCCCGGTCGGGCCTGGTCGTAGCGTCGTGCGTCCGCGCCGAAGGACTCGGCCACCTGCCGGGCCTGATGCGGTTGCTCTCGCGGTAAGGTGGGCATGTGCCCACCTTAGTGGGCGGGCGCCCATAAGCCAATGGGTGCGCAGGAGTACGAGAGGACCAGTGGGTGCCGACCGGGGTGCATCTTCGTGACGCGCGGCAGCAGCTGTTCGACGCCGCCGAACGCGTGCTGTTGCGGGCCGGCCCGAACGGGCTGACCAGCCGGGCCGTCACCGACGAGGCGGGCTGCGCCAAAGGCGTCCTGCACCGGCACTTCGCCGACTTCGACGAGTTCCTCACCGAGCTTGTGCTCGACCGGGCCGCACAGCTCGAAACGCGGGCTCAGGCGCTCCGCGAGTCCGCCGGTACTGGTGGCGTGGCCGACAACCTCACCGAAGCGCTGATCACCATGTTCGGGCCCGTTCCCCTGGCGATCATCCCGCTCGTCACCTTCCGCACCGAGCTGCGCGCACGGCTGCGGCGGGCCACGCCCGCGGGAGGCATCGCGATCCTCGCCCAGATCACCACCGCCGTCTCCGGCTACCTGGCCGACGAGCGCGCGGCAGGCCGCGTCTCGGCCGACGCCGACCTCGACTCGCTCACCCTCTCCTTGGTCGGGGGCGCCCATCTCCTGTTCACGGACCACGCCCCCGGCCCGCCGGCCACGGCGACCGTCGCCAAGCTCGTGACCACGGCGCTCGCCGACGCCGTGCGGCGGGGGCCGAGCTGAACCCGCCACGGATCTGGGGGACCCGGGCACGGATCAGCTGTCTCCGAGGCCACCAGAATCGGCCCGTAGGCGTTCTCGCTGTCGCGAACCGGTGAAAGCGGCGTCGTAGCGGGTTGACGCGCCGTTCGATCTCGTCGTCCTCCGCTTCCGGGTTGCCGGCACGGATGATCGCCTGCGCGTAGTCCGCGGTCTGGAGCGGGCCCCGGGACCAAGTCGCTCTCGTACCAGGACAGTTCGGACGCGGCCTCTTCCCGTCCGATGAAGAGGTCGAACCCCTCGGGCACCACGTCACCGTAGGAGTGCCACCAGCCGCGTGCCTTGGTCTCCTCGGCGAGCCCCATGAGTGCCGTACACAGGTCTGCGGGCGCACCGTGGACCTTGCGCATCGCTTCGACGTGCAGACTTGCGCGACGAGGTCTGGCCGGTCTCGATACGCAAAGTCGTGCCTGGTTGCGCAAGTCCCGGCCGTACCTCCCCAGTTGCCTGCGCGGAACGGCCGAACCCGTCGGCCCCTCTGCCAAGGAATGCGAGAACCCCCGCCACGCGGCGAACGTCCGGGGGCATGGCCCTCCGGGTCCTGGTCTGTCCGAGTCCCGCAACCGCACGGCGCCGGAAGCCGCCGGCGCCGAACCGGTCCGCTGTGGCCTGCGGAAACGTAGAAGCGGCGTCGAATGCTGGTAGTGGCGGCATGCTTCCGCTTCGACCTCGACACTCTCGACATGCATGCCGTACCGGCGGAGGGCGAGGGCCGATGACCGGCCTGGGACAGACCGAGGATGGCAGGCTGCGCGCCTACCGGGGCTGGTTCGAGCACGCCCGCACGTGCGACGGCTGCTACGCCTCCCGTAAGCGCGGGACCGGGCAGGAGTCGTGGAACGCGGTCCGGCACGCTGACGGGGACGGAGGCACGCAATGACCCTCCCGAAAAAGCTGGACACGGAGTCGATGTCGGCCGAGCCGCCGTACCGCTCCCCACGCTGCGTGCTCGGCAGCCACGACCGTTGCGGGGACGTCATGAGCGCCAACTCTCCCTGCGCCGACGCCCGTTGGTTCCGTGTGTGCTGGGCGGTCTCCGGGACCGCCTGGGCATCGGGCCTCAGGACCCCGCTACGGTGAACGCCGAGATCGGTACTCCCCGGGGGTGGCGTTTCGACTCCGACACCGTCAGCGCGCACACCCACCCGATGACCCTGGAGGGGTACCGGCTTCCGTTCACGGCGACCTTCATGACCGTAGGGGCGGTCGTCGTCCTCCTGCTCGTGGCCCGGGTCGTACGTCCCTGAGGCCCGCCGGTTCGTTCGTCCGGCATCAGCCGATCGGTTGATGCCGAACGGGTGAATGGATGAGGCGGGGTCTGGCTTTTCGGCCGATGTGGCTGGTGGGGGCGGTCCGGGACGCTGGACGCATGCCCGTCATCGAAGTCACGGATCTGCGCAAGACGTACGGCGCCCACAGGGCGGTGGACGGAGTCTCCTTCGCCGTCGAGGAGGGGGAGATCTTCGGGGTGCTCGGCCCGAACGGGGCCGGGAAGACGACCACGGTGGAGTGTGTGGAGGGGCTGCGCGTGCCGGACGGGGGCCGGGTCCGGGTCGCCGGGCTCGATCCGGTCGCCGAGCACGAGAAGGTGGCGCAGCTGCTCGGCGCGCAGCTCCAGCAGAGCGAGTTGCAGGCGAAGCTGACCGTACGGGAGGCGCTGGAGCTGTACGCGTCCTTCTACACGCGCCCGGCGGACTGGCGCCCGCTCGCCGAACGGCTCGGCCTGGCCGGCAAGCTGACGACCCGGTTCGCGAAGCTGTCCGGGGGACAGCAGCAGCGCCTGTTCATCGCGCTGGCGCTGATCGGGAACCCGCGGGTCGTCGTCCTCGACGAGCTGACCACAGGCCTCGACCCCCGCGCCCGCCGCGACACGTGGGAGCTGATCGAGGACATCCGGGCGAACGGCGTGACCGTCCTGCTCGTCACGCACTTCATGGAGGAGGCCCAGCGCCTCTGCGACCGGATCGCCGTGATCGACAAGGGCAGGGTCGCCGCCCTGGACACCCCGGCCGGTCTGATCCGCCGCTCGGCGGGCGCGACGGTCATCAGTTTCACCCCCTCCGCTCCCCTCGACGAGAGAGACCTCGCCGCCCTCCCGGCGCTGGCCTCCGTCGAGCACAGGGACGGCCGCCTCACCCTCTCCGGCACCGACGAGACCGTCAACGCCGTGATCACCCTCCTCGCCCGCCGCCACGTCACGGCGCACCAGCTCCGCGTCACCGACGCGACGCTGGACGACGCGTTCCTCGACCTCACGAAAGGGGTGCCGGCATGAGCACCGGGCTCCCGACCCCCACCGTCAACGCCGCTGTCGTCAGGACCGAGTTCCGCCTCTTCCGCCGCGAACCCGGCGCCCACTTCTGGATCCTCCTCTTCCCCACCCTCCTCCTGGTGATCCTCGGCTCGATCCCCTCGTTCCGGGAGCCGGACGACTCCTTCGGCGGCCTGCGGCCCGTGGACGCGTACGTGCCGGTGGCCGTGCTGCTGGGGCTGATCGTCGGCGGCCTCCAGTCGATGCCGCAGACCCTCACCGGCTACCGCGAGCGCGGCATCCTGCGCCGCATGTCGGCGACCCCCGTACGGCCGTCCGCGCTGCTCGCCGCCCAGATGGTGATGTACGGCACGGCCGCGCTCGCCTCGTCCGTGCTGGCGCTCACGGTCGGCCGCCTCGCGTTCGACGTCACGCTGCCGAGGCAGCCGTCCGGCTACGCGCTCGCCCTCCTGCTGACCCTGTGCGCCGCGCTCGGCCTCGGCGCGGTGATCTCCGCGCTGTCCAGGACGACGAAGGTCGCCGGGGCCATAGGCTCCGCCGTGTTCTTCCCGGCGATGTTCTGCGCGGGCGTGTGGATGCCGGTCCAGACGATGCCGCACGGCCTCGCGACGGCCGTCGGCTTCACCCCGTTCGGCGCGGCGGCCGAGGCCCTGAACCAGGCGGCGGCCGGGGACTGGCCCGGCTGGGGCCACCTCGGCGTGCTGGTCGCGTGGATCGTGCTGCTGACGGGCGCCGCCGCGCGCTGGTTCCGCTGGGAGTAGGAGACTGGCCGCATGACCTCGAAGGACGAGCAGATCGACCTGCGCTGGGAGCAGCTGCACGTCTGGGGTCCGTACGGGATGCTCGGCATCAGCGTCGTCCTCGCGACGATCGCCGCCGAGCTGACGGCGGGCCCCGCCGCGCGGTACACCGCGGCGGGCCTGGTCGCCTGCGCGCTCCTGCTCCAGCTGTGGTGGCACACCACGCGCCACGGCCGTCCGAACCGGGGCCGGACCCCCGCCCCGGCGGGGACGGTGTACTACGTCCTGCGCTGGGCGCTCGCCTTCGCCCTCACGCTGCTCAACCCGTTCTTCGCGTTCTACGCGGCCACCGGCTACATGGACTCCGACGAACTGCTCCCCGGCAGATGGCGCAGGGCCGGCCTGTTCGCCAGCGCGGTCCCGGTGGCGGGCGCGCAGGCCGGCGGGCTGCCGCCGAAGAACATCGGCCAGTGGGCCGTGTTCATGGCGCTGCTGTTCTTCCAGTTCGCGCTCCAGGCGGTGATCGCCCACCTCACCGAGCAGGACGCGCGCCGCGCCGTCGAACGCTCCGCGACCATCTCCGAACTGGAACGCACCAACGCCGCGCTTCAGCAGGCCCTCGACGAGAACGCCGCGCTGCACGCCCAACTCCTCGTCCAGGCGCGGGAAGCGGGAGTCGCCGACGAGCGCAGGCGCCTCGCCGCCGAGATCCACGACACCATCGCGCAGGGCCTGACCGGCATCATCGCCCAGCTCCAGGTCGTGGCGAACACGCCGGACGCGGCGGCGGCGCGCGAGCACACCGTCCGCGCGATGGACCTCGCCCGGCACAGCCTCGGCGAGGCCCGGCGCTCGGTGCACAACCTCGCGCCGGTCGCGCTCGCCGACGCGGGGCTGCCCGAGGCGCTGAAGGGCACGGTCGCGGAGTGGGGTGAACGCACGGGCGTACGGGCCGAGTTCACCGTCACCGGGGTGGTGGAGCAGCTCCACGACGAGGTGTCCGCGACGCTCCTGCGCATCACCCAGGAGGCCCTCTCGAACGCGGCCCGGCACGCGCGCGCGAGCCGCCTCGGCGTCACCCTCAGCTTCCTCGCCGACGAGGTGATCCTCGACATCCGCGACGACGGCCGCGGCTTCGACCCCCTCGCCCTCCCCGAACGCACCCGCACCGGCGGCTTCGGCCTCGACGGCATGCGCGCCCGCGCCGAGCGCATCGCGGGCTCCCTCACGGTCGAGTCGGAACCGGGCCAGGGCACGGCACTGTCGGCTCGCGTACCGTTGGTCCGCCATGACCGATAACCGCCCGCCCGCCTCGCACACGCCGGACGACCGCGTGCCCGGCACCCCCGCACTCAGCGACCGCGCATCCGAGGCCCGCACGCCCGGCAGCCTCGCGCCCGGCGCCCCCTCCGCCCCCGGGGCCCGGCCGATCTCCCTCCTCATCGTCGACGACCACCCCGTCGTCCGCGACGGCCTGCGCGGCATGTTCGCCTCGGCGCCCGGTTTCCGGGTCCTCGGCGAGGCCGCGAACGGGGTCGAGGCCGTCGAGAAGGCCGCCGCGCTCGATCCCGACGTGATCCTGATGGACCTGCGGATGCCGGGCGGCGGCGGGGTCGAGGCGATCACCCGCCTCACCCGTACGGGAGCCCGCGCGAAGGTCCTCGTCCTGACGACGTACGACACCGACTCGGACACGCTCCCCGCGATCGAGGCGGGCGCGACGGGCTACCTCCTCAAGGACGCCCCGCGCGACGAACTGTTCACGGCGGTCAGGGCGGCGGCGGACGGCCGTACGGTCCTGTCCCCGGCGGTCGCGACACGCCTCGTCACCGCTGTCCGCACCCCCGCGAGCGAGCCCCTGTCCGCACGGGAACGCGAAGTGCTCGCCCTCGTCGCGAAGGGCACGTCGAACCGCGAGATCGCCCGCGAGCTGTTCATCAGCGAGGCCACCGTGAAGACCCACCTCACCCACCTCTACGCCAAGTTGGGCGTCAGCGACCGCGCGGCTGCGGTCGCGGTGGCGTACGAACGGAAGATCCTCGGCTGACCCGGCACACCAACGGCCGTACACATCAGCGGACTTGCACAACGCCGGGGCTACCTCTCCCCCACCCTCATCTCGAACCACGTCGTCTTCCCGCGCGGGAGTAAGTCGACCCCCCAGCGGTCGGAGAGCTTGTCCACGAGGAACAACCCCCGCCCGCTGACGTCGAGTTCGTGGACCGGCATCAGGCAGGGCAGCCCCCGGGAGGGGTCGCGGACCTCGACGCGGATCCAGCCGCGGCGGCGGCGCATGCGGAGGCCGAAGACGCGGGCGCCGGTGTGGCGTACGGCGTTGCCGACGAGTTCGGAGACGAGGAGGACGGAGTCCTCGGCGAGCTTGGGGGTGAGGCCCCACTGGCGGAGGACCACGAACCGGGTGAGACGCCGGGCCGCCGCCGCCGACTCCGGGCGGGACGGGAGCGGCACCTCGGCCTCCGTGGGATCGCCGAACAGCTCCACGGCCCTCAGCGCCCGCTCGTCCTCGACCGCGGGCGACCAGCGCGCCGCGTCGACACGCCCGTGTCCCCGCGGCTGTTCGAAACCCTCCAGCCCCGCCATGCCCCCATCATGGCGGCCCGGAGCGCCGTCCGTGGCCGTTCCGGGGGAATACGCCCCCTGCAAGCTTCCGGTGTCCGCCGCGCCCCTGGCATATGACCCCGGCACGGAGCGCCCCGGCGGACCCCCGCCGAGCTGCGGAGACGGCTCACTCGACGGCAATCGACGGCTCCCTCGACACGGCTGACTCGTGGTCACCCCAAGGCTCCCACAAACCGCCCCATCGAGGGACCCGGATGAGACATCACGTCAATTGCAAGACCCTGTACGGCGATTCGGCGAGGGGATACCTCACAGGCCGATCAGGTTTACGGCGCAACAGCTGTTCCCTCAGAGGAACTTCGCCTTCCCCGGACCCTCCTCCACGAAGCTCCGCATCCCCCGCTCCCGGTCCTCCGTCGCGAACAGCGCCGCGAACCAGGTGCGTTCCACGGCGAGACCCGTCTCCAGGTCGGTCTCCAGGCCCGTGTCGATCGACTCCTTCGCGGCGCGCAGCGCGATCGCCGGACCCTGCGCCAGCTTCGCGGCCCACGCGTGCGCCTGCGCGTACACCTCGTCCGCGGGGACGACGCGGTCCACGAGGCCGAGGGACAGCGCCTCGTCCGCCTTCACCATGCGGCCGGTGAAGATGAGGTCCTTCGCCTTGGACGGGCCGATCAGCCGGGCCAGCCGCTGGGTGCCGCCCGCGCCCGGGATCACGCCGAGGAGGATCTCCGGCTGGCCCAGCTTCGCGTTCTCCCCGGCGATCCGGTAGTCCGCGCAGAGCGCCAACTCGCAGCCACCGCCCAGCGCGTACCCGGTGACCGCCGCGACGACCGGCTTCGGGATCCGCGCGACGGCCGTGAACGCGTCCTGGAGCGCGCGGGAGCGCAGCACCATCGCCGCGTGGTCCATCGCCCGCATCTCCTTGATGTCCGCGCCGGCCGCGAACACCTTCTCCCCGCCGTACACGACCACCGCGCGTACGTCGTCCCGCCGCGCGGCCTCCTCGGCGAGCTCCTTCAGCCGGTCCTGCGTGGCGGTGTCCAGCGCGTTCATGGGCGGGCGGTCGAGCCGCAGCGTGCCGACGCCTTCGGCGACTTCGAGATTCACGGTCATGGAAGCAGGTTAACGGTCACTAACGACAACGGCTCCGGTGCCGTGAGTCACAGCACCGGAGCCATCGTCCTACCTGCTGAAAAGAATTACTTCGTCCACTCCGCCCACGACATGTTCCAGCCGTTGAGCCCGTTCGCCGGATTCACCACCGGGTCGGTCGAGTTCTTGACCACGACGACGTCGCCGATCATCGAGTGGTCGAAGAACCACGCGGCGGCGATGTCGCTGTCGTACCCGCCCCGCACATCGCGCAGCCCGATGCAGCCGTGGCTCGCGTTGTAGTTCCCGAACGCGTCCCCGCCCCAGTAGTTGCCGTGCACGAACGTGCCCGAGTCGGTGAGGCGGACCGCGTGGGGGACGTCCTTGATGTCGTACTCGCCGTCGTAGCCGACGGTGTCCCCGTTCATCCGGGTGACCTTGTACTTCTCGCTCATCACCATCTGCCCGTTCCAGGTGGCGTACCCGGGCTTGCCGGTCGTCACGGGGATCGTCTTGATGGTCTTGCCGTTCTGCTGGACGCTCATCGTGTGCTTCTTGGCGTCGACGATCGACACCTGGTTGCGCCCGATGGTGAAGGAGACGGTCTTGGACTGCTCGCCGTAGACGCCCTTGCGGCCCTCGACGCCGTCGAGGTTGAGCTTGACGGTGACCTTCGTACCGGCCTTCCAGTACTGCTCGGGACGGAAGTCGAGGCGGTCGTTGCCGAACCAGTGGCCCTGGACGTCGACGGCCGGGACCGTCTTGATCTCGATGGCCTTCTCGACGGCGTCCGGCGCGGTGATCCCGCGCGTGAAGCGGATCGAGAACGGCATCCCGACGCCGACGGTCGAGCCGTCCTCGGGCGTGAAGTTGCCCGTGAACGTGTTCTTCGGGCTGAGGGTCGTGAACGTCGAGTCCTCGGCGGCCTGACGCCCCCCGGCGTCCTTGGCGACCGCGTGCACCTGGTACTTCGTGGCGGCGGCGAGGTGCGTGGCGGGCGTCCAGCCGGCGCCGTCAGCGGAGATCGCCCCCTTGACCGCCGTACCCTTCGGGTCCTTGACGACGACCTCGGTGAGCTTGCCCTTCGCGGCGGTCACCTTCAGCGTGCCGCTCGTGTTCACGGCGGTCGCGCCGTTCGCCGGGAGGATGCTGACGACCGCCTCGGACTGGGCGCTCTGCGCGCTGTCGGCGGGCTTGCCCTTGGTGTCGTTCTTGCCGGAGTCGGCGGAACCCGAGTTCCCGCTCCCGCCGCACGCGGTGACGGCGAGCAGGAGGACGCCGGACATCAGAGCCAGCCCCCGCTTCCGGCCTCGCACCGACGCCCCCGATATCGGCCGCACGTTCAAGTCGTTCTCCCCTCGCGAGGCCCCTGGTCAGAGCCCCCACCCCCGCGCTCGCCGCGCGATCACTGGCGCATCCTAACCGCCGTCATTTGACCATCTGGTCAGGTAAACGTCACCGTTTCGTCGCAAAGGACCCACACGCCCTCCCCTACCCGGCCGCACCCCCCGCGACCCACTCCTTCCAGCCCATGTTCCAGCCGCCCAGCCCGTTGTCCGCCGCCACCGTCCTGTCCCGGCTGTTGACCACCTCCACCACGTCCCCGATCAGACTCCGGTCGAAGAACCACCCCGCCGGAGTCTCCGAAGAACCCCCCTTCACATCCCTCAGCCCCACACACCCGTGACTCACGTTCACCCGTCCAACGGCGTACGGCGCCCAGTAGTTCCCGTGCAGGAACGTCCCCGAATCGGTCAGCCGCATCGCGTGCGGCACGTCCGGGATGTCGTACTCCCCGCCGAACCCGACGGTCCGGCTGTTCATCCGCGTCACGTCGAGCATCTCGGTGACGACCATCTTCCCGTTGTACGTCGGCGTCTTCGGCGAACCCGCGGTGATCGGCACGGTCGCCAGCAGCCGCCCGTCCCGCCGCACCTCCATCGTGTGGGCGGCGGCGTCCACCAGCGACACCTGGCCGCGCCCGACGGTGAACGAGAACGTCTTGGACTGGAGCCCGTACACCCCGGGCGCCCCCTCGACGTCCCGCAGCCGCAGCGCCACCGTGACCCGCGTGCCCGGCTTCCAGTACGCGCGCGGCCGGAAGTCCAGCCGCTCGCCGCCGAACCAGTGCGGGCGCACCTCCACCGGAGGGTCCGCGGTGACCTCGACGGCCCGCTCCACGTCCGCGCGGTTGACGATCTCCCGGTTGAACTCCAGCGACACGATCATGCCGGTGCCGACGACCGAACGGTTCTCCGGAGCGACGTACCCGATGAACCGCTCGTCCGGCACGAACGTCGTGAACGTGCTGTGCCGCGCAAGCCGGTTGCCCGACTCGTCGCGCGCGACGACGTCCACCGTGTACCGCGCGGCGAGCGCGAGCCGGTCGTCGTCCGGCCGCCAGCTCCCGCCGTCGTCCACGATCTTCCCGGGTACGAGGGTCTCCTGCGCGTCCTGCACGCGCGCGACCCGGACGGACTCCAGCTTCCCGAACGGCACCCGCACCCGCAGCTTCCCGTCCGCCCCCACCCCCTTCACCCCGTCGTCCGGCGTCACCCGGATCACGTCCCGGGCAGCCGCCGGTTTCCCGAGCAGCCGGTCCATCCCGCTGCGCCCGTCCCCGGACGTGCACCCGGCGACGAGCCCTGCCACCACGACGGCCAGCGCGGCACCCGCGCGTCTCTGTCCATGCGTCACGCCCGTACAACGAGCGGGTACACCCCGGGGAAACGTGAAAAGGAAACATGAGTACGACCCCCGGTCTGCGCGCGGCAGCCGCTGGGCAGAACAGGGGGAGGACGACGACCGTACGTCGGGGAGCCGCGCCACGCCGTACCCATCCGGCGGGGTGTCCCGGCGGCGGACTGGACGAAGAGGGGCCGACCGGTGTCCAGCACAGCCGAACAGGAGCCAGCCGCGCCCCTGAGCCAGGAGGCGGAGCGCCGCCCTCCGGTGCCGCCCGTCTGGCCCGGCGCCCCCGTCCCCCTCGGCGCGCGCGTGCGCACCGGCCCCGGCGGGGCGATCGGCACCAACTTCGCGCTGTGGGCGGGCGGGGCGGAGGCGGTCGACCTGTGCCTGTTCGACGACGACGGTGCCGAGACCCGGGTACGGCTCACCGAACTCACCCACGAGGTCTGGCACGGCTTCGTCCCCGGCGTGCGTCCCGGCCGCCGCTACGGATTCCGTGTACACGGCCGCTGGGACCCCTGGACCGGCGCCCGCTGGAACCCGGCGAAGCTGCTCCTCGACCCGTACGCCCGTGCCGTGGACGGCGAGTTCGGGCTGCCGCCCGAGGTGTACGGCCATGTCCGCGACTGGCCCCAGCAGCACATCGCCGACACCGTCCGCGACGACCGCGACTCAGCGCCCTTTGTCCCCAAGGGAGTTGTCGTCCAGGACGAGGACGACTGGGCCGACGACCAGCGCCCCAAGACGCCGTGGGCCGACTCGGTGATCTACGAGCTCCACGTCCGCGGCTTCACCCGGCTGCACCCCGGCATCCCGCCCGAACTCCGCGGCACGTACGCCGGGTTGGCGCACCCGGCGGCCATCGAGCACCTCGTGAAGCTCGGCGTCACGGCCGTCGAACTCCTCCCCGTCCACCAATTCGCCCACGAGGACCACCTGTTGCGGAAGGGGCTGCGCAACTACTGGGGCTACAACTCCATCGGCTACTTCGCCCCGCACGCCGCCTACGCCTCCTCGGGGACGACGGGACAGCAGGTCGGCGAGTTCAAGCGCATGGTCCGCGCGCTGCACGCGGCGGGCATCGAGGTGATCCTCGACGTCGTCTACAACCACACCGCAGAAGCAGGCGAGTTGGGGCCCACACTCTCCCTCAAGGGCATCGACAACCGCGGCTACTACCGCCTCCAGAACGACGCCCGCCGGTACGCCGACTACACCGGCTGCGGCAACACCCTGCACGTCGTCCAGCCGCACGTCCTGCGCCTCATCACCGACTCCCTGCGGTACTGGGTCACCGAAATGGGCGTCGACGGCTTCCGGTTCGACCTCGCGGCGGCGCTCGCGCGCTCCATGCACGACGTCGACATGCTCTCCCCGTTCCTCGCGGTCATCGCCCAGGACCCGGTGCTGCGGCGGGTCAAGCTCATCGCCGAGCCCTGGGACGTCGGCTCGGGCGGCTACCAGGTCGGCGCCTTCCCTCCGCTGTGGACCGAGTGGAACGACCGGTACCGGGGCGCCGTACGGGACTTCTGGCGCGGCGCGCTGCCCGACGTACGGGAGATGGGGTACCGGCTCTCCGGGTCCAGCGACCTCTACGCCTGGGGCGGGCGGCGGCCGTACGCGTCCGTCAACTTCGTGACCGCGCACGACGGTTACACGCTGCGCGACCTCGTGTCGTATGAGCGCAAGCACAACGAGGCCAACGGGGAGGGGAACCGGGACGGGAGCGACGACAACCGGTCCTGGAACTGCGGGGTCGAGGGGGAGACGGGCGACGCCGGTGTACTCGCCCTGCGCCAGCGGCAGTTGAGGAACCTCATGACGACCCTGCTGCTGTCGACCGGGGTGCCGATGCTCGTCGCCGGGGACGAGATGGGGCGGACCCAGGGGGGCAACAACAACGCCTACTGCCAGGACAACGCCACGAGTTGGGTCGACTGGGGGCTGCTGGAGGAGCCGGGGTGGCGGTCGCTGTTCGAGCTGAGTTCGCGGCTCATCGCACTGAGACATCGTCATCCCGTGCTGCGGCGACGGGCGTTCTTCTCCGGGCGGGCCCATTCCGCCGACGGGATACGGGACTTGGCGTGGTTCACCGCACGGGGGGAGGAGATGATCGACGGCGACTGGTACGCGCCGGCCGCCACGCTCGGGATGTACCTGTCCGGCCGGGACATCCCCGGGCGGGACGAGCGGGGGGAGCCGGTCGTCGACGACAGCTTCTTCGCCGTGCTGCACGCGGGGGAGACGGCGGTGGGGTTCACCCTGCCCGGGGTGCCGTGGGCCGAGCGGTACGAGGTGGTGGTGGACACCGCGCAGGAGTCGGAGGGGGCCGTGCACGAGGCCGGGACGGAGGTGACGATCCCGGGGCGAACCGTGCTGCTGCTGAAGGTGCGCTCGTGAGTCGAGGGATGTTCGTGGGATCGCCCGACAGGATGACCATGTGTTCGTCGCGCCATCGGTGAGGAGGCGCCCCGCGCCCGGTGACCTTCTCGCCTCCTCGCCCCCGGGCGGGTGAATCACCCCTTTTGGCGCCTTCAGCCCCTTAAATGGGCCAGGTGACTACGACCGACCGTCGTGCCGCGCTGCGGGCGGGTGCTGGGCTTGTTGCCGGGGGCGTGTTCGTCGCCGCGTGTTCCGGGCGGGGTGATCCGGGCCGTGCCGAGCCGTCAGGGCCCGTGCCCGGTGCCAGCCCGTCGCGCGCGCCGGCCCGCCCTCTTGCCGACGTACCCACGCCCCGCGCGTTCCCGCGCGAGCCGGCGCAGATCGCGACCGGGCCGCGTACCCGCTCACAGGTCGCGCTGACCTTTCACGGCGCCGGTGATCCGGCGATCGCCAGGTCGGTGCTCGGGGAGGCCGAGCGGGCCGGGGCCCGGGTGACCGTTCTGGCTGTGGGGGCCTGGCTGGACGAGTTTCCCGGGATGGCCCGGCGGGTGCTTGATGGTGGGCATGACCTGGGGAATCACACGCAGCGGCACCTCGGGATCAACGACATGTCCGAGGCGGAGGCGCGCGCGGAGATCGGCGCGTGTGCCGAGCGGATCAAGCGGCTGACCGGCGGGATCGGGAACTGGTTCCGGCCGTCGCGGGCCGCGCGCGCGTCGCCGCTGGTCGTGCGGCTCGCGCGGGAGGCCGGGTACCCGCACGTCCTGTCGTACGACGTCGACTCGCTCGACTTCACCTCCCCCGGCGCCGGCCAGGTCGCCCGGACGGTCCTCGACGAGGTCCGCGCGGGCTCCGTCGTGAGCCTGCACTTCGGCTACCGCGACACGGTCGCCGCCCTCCCCGTCGTCCTCGAAGAACTCGGCCGCCGCGGGCTGCGCGCGGTCACCACCACGGAGCTGCTCAGTTGAAGAGTCGTCCTGCGTTCGCCGCCCTCGTCCTCGCCGCGGCGCTCGCCGCCTGCGGCACCCAGAGCGGGGAGCAGAAGACCACCGAGGCCACGAAGGCCGCCGTCCCGGCGCCGGTGAAGAAGACGGTGCCCCAGGGCCTGCCCGGCATGCCGCCGGTGCTCGACCCGAAGGACGTGTACGCCGCCGACCGCCCGAACCGCCTCTCGCCGGTCGTGAAGGACTTCCCGTCCCGCGTGTACGTCCCGAACACCGAGTCGGACACGGTCAGTGTCATCGACCCGAAGACGTACGAGATCGTCGACACCCTGCACGTCGGGCGCCAGCCCCAACACGTCGTCCCGTCCTGGGACTTGAAGACCCTGTGGGTCAACAACAACCGGGGCCACACCCTCACGCCGATCGACCCGCGAACCGGCAAGGCGGGCAAGCCCGTCGAGGTGCACGACCCGTACAACCTGTACTTCACGCCGAACGGGAAGTACGCGGTCGTGATGGCGTCCCTGGACCGCGAGCTGGTGTTCCGGGACCCGCACACGATGAAGCGGGTCAAGACCGTGCCGGTCACCTGCTACGGCGTCAACCACGCCGACTTCTCGCTCGACGGCCGCTATTTCGTGGTGAGTTGCGAGTTCAGCGGCGAACTCCTGAAGGTCGACACGGAGAAGATGGAGGTCGTCGGCCAGCAGAAGCTCCCGTTCGACGGCGCGATGCCGCAGGACGTGAAGATCTCGCCCGACGGGAAGCGCTTCTACATCGCCGACATGATGGCCGACGGCATGTGGATCGTCGACGGAAAGACCTTCGGCAAACCGGAGTTCCTGCCCACCGGCAAGGGCTGCCACGGCCTCTACGTCAGCCGCGACTCCCGCGAGATGTACGTCTCCAACCGGGGCGAGGGCACCATCTCCATCTTCGACTTCACGCAGAACAAGCTGACCAAGAAGTGGCACCTCCCGCAGGGCGGCAGCCCCGACATGGGCGGCGTCTCGGCGGACGGCAAAGTCCTCTGGCTGTCCGGGCGTTACGACGCGGAGGTGTACGCGATCGACACCGCCACCGGCAAGCAGCTCGCCCGGATCAAGGTCGGCTCCGGCCCGCACGGACTCGCGGTCTACCCCCAGCCGGGCCGCTACTCGCTGGGCCACACCGGCATCTTCCGCTGAACGCGGGCTGACTTGCGGTCAGTTGACTCGCCGCCGTACGGGTGAAGATCCCCGCCCGGCAGCCGCCCGCCCGGCAGGCTGCCCCGCACGATCACCACTTCCGTACGGCGGCGCACCGCGGCCGTCGTCCTGTGCCTGACCGCCGTCTTCGCCACCTCGGCCGCATCACCCCCAACCCGGTCTGGCGCACCACCTGCGGCACCCTCTACCGCAGCGACAGCCGCACCCCCGACAAGATCTTCCCCTTCGGGTTCTTCCCCAAGGACGTCGAGAACGGCCAGTACGACGTCGAGAAGTACGTCCTGGTCAACCAGCCCTCCCCGTACGTCTCCACGAGCTACGACCACGACCTGTACAAGACCTGGTACAAGTCCGGCTGGAACTACTACATCGACGCCCCCGGCGGCATCGACGTCAACAAGACGACGGGGCGTTGAGAGTTCATGGGGCCCTGAGCATCAACAGCTCTGACCCCACCGGCACATAGCCCGCCGCCTGGAACGCCCGCAGACTCCGGGCGTTCCCCGGCGCGACCTGCGCCCACACCGGTTCCCCGGCCAAGTGCCGTGCGGCGGACACCAGCTGGCGCCCGAGACCCCGGCCGCGTACGGCTTCGTCGACCTCCACGGACACTTCGAGCCGTCCGCCGATCCCGCGTCCGAGGACCAGGACACCGCCGTCCGCCCGCCAGGCCCGTACGTCGTCGCGGCGTTCGAGCGCGTACGTCACCCGGGGGTGCCCGGGGTCGGTGATCTCCCGCAGCGGCAACGGGAGTTCACCCCCGCGCGGCTGGGCCACCAGCATCGCGTCCACCGTCTCGGCGGTACGGCCCGTGTGCTCCAACAGGGCGTGCAGGAACGCCGGATGGGTCGGCGCGGAGTACGGATCGCAGTGGGTGCGGGCCAGTCGGGCGTACACCCAGTCGGGGTCTTCGTCGAGGAAGACCACCGCGTGCGCGGTGAAGTTGAGGACGCCCGCGTCGCGTCGTGACAGCTGGGGGACCACCGTCGTACGGCCGTCCGGCGGGGGGAAGACGCCGCGCGCCGCGCCGTCGAGAATGTCCCGCAAGGTCTCCACCGCACACCTCCTGAACGAACCGCTTGAGTCTCCACCCACTGGAAGGCCCAGACTCCGACACATGATCGACCACGGTACGGGGCTGTTCACCATCGGCGAGCTGGCCCGCTCCAGCGGACTGTCCGTCCGCACCGTCCGCTACTGGTCCGACGAGGGCGTCCTCGACCCCGTCGGCCGCTCGGCGGGCGGCTACCGGCTGTACGACGCCGAGGGCGCCGCCCGGCTGGAGCTGATCCGCACCCTGCGCGAACTCGGGCTCGGGCTCGACGCCGTGCGCGAGGTGCTGGCCGGGGAGCGGACCGTCGCCGAGGTGGCCGCGACGCACGTCGCCGCCATCGACGTACAGATCAGGTCCCTGAAGGTGATCCGGGCCGTGTTGTCGAGCGTCGCACGACGGGGTTCCACGACGGAGGAGATGAAGCTCATGCACCGGCTGGCGAAGCTGTCCGCGGCCGAACGGCAGCGGATCATGGAGGAGTTCGTGGCGGAGACGCTGCACGGGCTGCCGGGGGTCGACCCCGACATCCAGGAGCGGATGCGGCGTACGGCCGTCGAGCTGTCCGACGATCCGACACCCGAACAGGTCGACGCCTGGGTCGAGTTGGCGGAGATGCTGGAGGATCCGGAGTTCCGGGCGCAGATGCGGCGGGCCGTCGAGTTCAACGCGGCCGACCGGACGGGGAGTTCGCCCTCCGGGGAGGCGGTGTGGTTCGCCAAGCGGCTCGTCGAGCTGGTCGCTCCGCTGCGGGAGCGGGGGGTCGCGCCGGACTCCGCCGAGGCCGGGGCGGTGCTGCGGGACCTGTTCGGGGACGCCGACCTCTCCGGTGTGCTGGACCGGATGACGGCCGGGTTCAACGAGCGCGTCGCCCGGTACCGGGAGCTGCTCGCCGTCGTGCAGCGGCAGCCCGCGCCGCCGCACGCGGAGGACTTCGCGTGGGTGGTCGCGGCGCTGCGGGCGGTCGCGGGCAGTTAGTCTGACCTGCGTCAGCAGCACCGCAAGCAGTGGATAAGGGGCGGATCGGTGGCCAACATCGAAGAAGCGCGCAAGGAATTCGACCGGATCGACACGGACGGTGACGGCGAGATCACCGCGGCCGAGTTCAAGACCGCCCTCGCGCAGGGTGGCGACTGGAACGTCACCGAGGCCGTCGCCGAGTCCATCATCAAGAGCCGGGACCTCGACGGGGACAAGAAGCTGTCGTTCGACGAGTTCTGGGCGCACCTGAGCAAGTAGTCGCCCCCTTGGGTGCCCTCCTTCCGAGAGGGCCGGTTCATCGCCCCGGCCGTTGGATGCGTACGCTCCAGCGGCCGTCGGCGTGCCGGTCCAGGCTCAGGGGCAGGTCGAAGCACTTGCCGAGCAGGTCGGGGGTGAGGGTCTCCCGGGCCGGGCCCTGGGCCAGTGCCCGGCCGTCCCGCAGCAGCAGGGCGTGCGTGGTGTGGGGCGGGAGCTCCTCCAGGTGGTGCGTGACCAGGACCGTCGCCAACTCGGGGTGGTTCGCCGCGAGTTCTCCCAGCGCGCCGATCAACTGCTCCCTGCCGGGGAGGTCCAGGCCCGTCGCCGGTTCGTCCAGCAGCAGGAGGCGGGGCGCCGGCATCAGGGCCCGTGCGATCAGTGTGCGGCCCCGCTGACCCTGCGAAAGTGTGGGCCAGCGGGCCTCCTTGAGAGACCCCAGGCCCAGGGTCCCCATCAACTCCTCCGCCCTGTCCCGCTGTTCGGGGGTCGGCCGCCAACGCGGGAGCGGGGCGACCGAGTTGGTGACGCCGGTCAGGACGACCTCCCGGGTCGTCAGGGGGAGGTGCAGGGGGTGGCGGGGGTCCACGTGTCCCACGTACGACCTCAAGTCCCGTACGTCCACCCGGCCCAGGCGGTTTCCCAGGACGTCCACCGTTCCGCTCGTCGGGTGCACGCGGGCGCCCAGCAGGCCCAACAGCGTCGACTTTCCCGCCCCGTTGGCTCCCAGGAGCGCCCAGTGTTCGCCCGTACGGACCCGGAGCGTGATCTCCTGGAGGATCGCCCGGCCGTCTCGTACGACGTGGGTGTCTGCCGCGTGCAGGACGAGGGTGTCGGACATGCCGGTACGCTAGTCACTCCTCAGGTCCTCAGACAAGTCGGTGGAGTCGGTCATGCCGCTGGGTCCCGTTCGCCCCAGTCCCCTCGTCGAGCAGGCGACCGAGCGGTTGCGGGAGCGGATCGTCGCCGGGGAGTGGGCCGTGGGGGCGCGGCTGCCGGGGGAGACGTCCCTCGCCGCCGCGCTGGGGGTGGGGCGGTCCACCGTGCGCGAGGCCCTTCGGGGGCTCGCGGGGGAAGGGTTCGTGCGGGCTCGGCAGGGGGCCGGGGTGTTCGTCGTCTCCGCCGAGCCGGCGGGGGAGGAGTGGGCCTCCCGGTTGCGGAAGGCCGCGGTCCGGGATGTGTACGAGGTGCGGATGGCCGTCGAGACGCATGCGGCCCGGCTGGCCGCCGAGCGGCGTACGGAGGGTGACCTGGTGGTGATCGAGGGGGCGCTTGCCGCTCGGCGGGCCGCCGCCTCCGGGGACGACCGGGCGTTCGTCGAGGCGGACATCGCGTTTCACGCGGCTGTGGTGGCCGCTGCGCACAATCCGGTGCTGGTGGGGTTGTTCGGTGATTTTGTGCCGGTTCTGCGGGAGGGGCTGGTGGAGTTGCTGGCGTTGACCCGGGTGCGGGAAGGGGATGCGGGGGTGGGGGATCTGGCGCATGAGGCGTTGGTGCGGGCTGTTCGGGCGGGGGACGGGGCGGGGGCGGCGGAGATTGTGCGGGGGGAGTTGGGGGATCCGTTCGGGGGGTGAGTGGTTGGGCGGGGGTGGCCGGGTGGGGGGGGTGCGTGCGCCGGAATAAGGGGGTGGGGGGTCTGGTTGGGGGGTGATGTATGCGTGTGCATCCAATGGAGGTTCGGTCATGAAGGTCGGGATCATCGGGGCGGGCAACATCGGTGGGAACCTCACGCGGCGGCTCGCCGCGTTGGGGCATGAGGTGTCTGTGGCGAACTCCCGGGGGCCGGAGACCTTGGGGGATCTCGCCGCCGAGACCGGGGCGACGGCCGTCGCCGTGGGGGACGCGGCCAAGGGGGCCGAGGTCGTTGTCGTGACCATTCCGCTCAAAGCGATCCCCGGGCTGCCGGACGATGTGCTCGCCGGGGCGGCCGAGGGGGCTGTCGTCGTCGACACCAACAACTACTACCCGCGCGAGCGGGACGGGCGGATCGGGGAGATCGAGGACACCGGGATCACGGAGAGCCGGTGGGTGGCGAATCACCTCGGGCACGATGTGGTGAAGGTGTTCAACGGTACGTACGCCCAGGACATCCTGGACCGGCACCGGCCTGCGGGGGACCCCGAGCGGATCGCCGTGCCCGTCGCCGGGGACGACCCGGCCGCCAAGGCGAAGGTGCGGGCGCTGGTCGAGGAGCTGGGGTTCGACACGGTCGACGCGGGGACGATCGACGAGTCGTGGCGGCAGCAGCCGGCTACGCCGGTGTATGGGCTGCGGGGGGACGCGGACGCGGTGCGGAAGGCGCTGGGGGAGGCTTCGGCGGAGCGGACTGAGGAGTTTCGGGGGTAGGGCGGGAGTGAGGGGGAGCGGGGGTGGGAGTGGTGCAGGGGTAGTACGGGGGTAGTACCCGGGTACGCCTCGGGGGTGGCCCGTATGGCCTCGGCATCCCTCCCCGTCCGCCCCCTCCGTCTCCCGCCCGTCGCGAGTCTGTTCCGGGCGTTCCTGTCCGGCCATACTGGGCGTCCTCCGGCGGGGAAGGGGCGGCTCCGTGACGGCCAGTGGTGACCTTTTCGTACCGAATCCCTCTCCGCTCGCCGGCCGTGGCGTCGAATTCGGTGTGCTGCGGGAGGCCTGGCGGCGGACGGTGCGGCTGCGGCCCGCCGTCGTGGTCGTCGAAGGGGCGCCGGGGATCGGGAAGTCGGCGCTCGTGGGCGCGTTCCTGAAGGAGGCCGCGCCGCCGGTCGTCGCGCGGTCCTACGGGGACGAGGCGTGGGAGCGGCGGCCCTGGGAGGTGCTGCGGCAGATCGTGCGGGAACTGCCGGGCGCGCGGGGCGGGAAGTTGACCGAGGAGGCCGATCCCGCGCTGGTCGCCCGGGCGCTCGCGGAGGACCTGGGGCGGGTGGGGCGGCCGGTGGTCGTCGTGGTCGACGACGCGCACTGGGGGGACCGGGCGTCGATGACAGCCCTTCGGCTCGCCGCCCGGTCCCTGCGCAGCGAACCCGTACTGTTCCTGCTGGCGTACGTGCCGGTCGACGCGGCGGTGACGCAGGGCCGTTCGTGGGGCCGCGCGCACGAGGGGCTCCACGAGGGATGGCGGCGGTTGATCGAGTCCGGCGAGGGGGCCGTCGTACGGCTGGAGGGGCTCTCGGCGGACGCGCTGCTGCGGCTCGCGCCGTCCTGGGGGCAGCCTCGGCTGTCCCCGTCCGGAGCAGCCCACTTGCACGAGCTGACCGGCGGAAACCCGTTGCACGCACGGCAGTTGCTCCAACAGGTCGCTCCCCACACGCTCGCGTACGGACAGGGCCCACTCCCCGCGCACCGCTCGATGCCGCTGACACTCATCTCCCGGTTGGGCTCCTGCGCGCCCGGGACGCGGGACCTTGTGGCGGCGGGGGCGGTGCTGGGCCGGCGGTTTCCGCTGGCACAGGCACGGGAGTTGGCGGGGTTGCGGGCGGGGGACGGGTACGGGGGTGAGGTGACCGGCGGGGTGGAGCCGGCCGGAGCGCCGGGCGCCGCGGGGCCGGTCGGAGTGGGCGGCGGCGTCGGGTCGGTCGGAGCGGGTGGCGGTGGCGCGGGCGTGCCCGGCGTGGTCGGGGGCGGCGCGCGAGCCGGGGCCGGGGATGTGGGTGAGGCGCTCGACGAGGCCGTACGCGCAGGGCTGTTGGTGGAGGTGCCCGGCACCGGAGGGCGTACGCTCGCGTTCCCCAACGGGGTGATCGGCGACTACGTCTACAGCGACATGAGCCCGGGGCGCCGCCGCCGACTGCACCGTGCCGCCGCCGAGTTCGGGGGACCGGACGCACTGTGGCACCGGATCGCCGCGGACCAGGGCCAGAACGAGGACGTCGCGCTCGCCGCCGAGCAGGAGGCGCGACGCCAACTCTCCCTCGGCAACCTCAGGTTGGCCGCGGTGTACGCCGGACACGCCCTCGAACTCACCCCGCCGGGACCGCATGTCCGCGCCCGCCTCCTCACCGCCGTGGAGGCACTCCTGGTGAGCGGCGACGCGTCCACCGCGCGGCGCTACGAAGGGGAGTTGACGTCGCTGGCACCGGGCCCGTGGGTGGACTACGTGACCGGATACCTGGTGTTGCTGGGCGGGCGGATCGCGGAGGCGCGGGGGTTGTTCCGCCGGGCGTTGGAAGGGGTGCGGGCGGACCGCGAAAGGGGAACAACTCCCGGGGAGAAGAGCCCACTTCACGACCACGGGACCCCCTCGACGCTTCCCGTCACCCCCTCGACGACGCCCGCCGACCTGGAAGCCCGCATCGCCACCCAACTGGCCATCATCGGCGTGGTCCAACTCGACTACCAGGACATGGTGTTCTACGGCGAGGCCGCGGTGGCCGCCCCCACGAGGGAACCCTGGGTGAGGGCGTTCGCCTGGTTCGCCAAGACGGTGGGCACCGCCCTCGCGGGGGACGCCGGGAAGGCGTTGAGGGAGCTGGGCGCGGTGCACCTCCCGGGCGCCCCCGCCGGTCTGGACGGGCTGGTGGCGCGCGGCATGATCCGGCTCTGGACGGACGACCTGGACGGCGCCCACGCGGACCTCGGCAGCGCGGTCGAGCGGGCGACGCGCGGCGAGGCGCTGCGGATCGGGCAGGGCCTCGGGTTCCTCGGGGAGGCCGAGTACCGCAGGGGCAACCTCGCGGAGGCGGTCCGGCTGACCGCGTCGGCGATCGGGGACGCGGCGGAGAACGGCCGCGTCTGGGACTACCCCCTGCTGCACGCCCTGGCCTGTTACCCCCTTGCCGCACAGGGCAGTTGGGAGGAGGCGGCGGGGCACGCGAGGGAGGCCACCGACTGGTCCCAGCTCCTCGCGAGCCCGATGAGCTTCGCGTTCGCGGCGGGCGCCCGCGCGGCCATCGCCCAGGCCGCCGAGGACCACGAGGGTTTCCTGGACGCGGCCGAGGCGATCGAGACCCACTACTCGTCCAGGGAACCCGGCGCCCACCTCTTCGGCCCGGTCCGCGCGGACGCCCTCTCCCGACTGGGCCGCACGGCCGAAGCCGCCCACGCACTCGCCGAGTTCGCCGCGCGGACCCGCGCGGTGTACCGAGTCTCCGCCCACCTCGCCACGGCCCGGGTCCGCGCCCAGATCAGCGAGGCCGAGGGCGAACCGGCCGCCGCCCTCGCCTCCTGCGAGGAGGCTCTCACCCTGGCGAAGGAAGCGGGCCTGCCCCTGGAGGGCGCCCGCGTACTGCTCGTGACGGCACGTCAATTATCGGCCCTGGGCCGGGGGCTGGCGGCGGAGGCGGCGTTGCGCGAGGCCCTGCACACCTTCACCGACTCCGGCGCCCACGCCTACGAGGCCCAGACCCGGCGCCTGGCAGCCGACTTGGGCCTGAGCCTCACCGGCCCCGTCTCCGCCCTCGCCGCCCTCACCCCGCGCGAGCGCGAAGCCGTACGCCTCATGCGCACCGGCCTCTCCAACCAGGGCATCGCCCGCCGCCTCGGTGTCGCGGAGAAGACCGTGGAGACCCATCTCCAGCACGCCTACGACAAGTTGCGCCTGAACCGGGAGCAACTCAGGGCGCTGAAGCTGGACGACTGAGGGGCGCGCCGCCGGTCTCTCGGGGGCTCCTCCCGACGCGCGGCCCGAACTCCCGTCCTACCGTGGCGAGTCCGCCCACGGCGAAGGAGTCCGACGTGCTGATCCTGATCGAACTGCGCAGGTCGCCCGAGGGCCACCTGGAGGGGACGGTGAAGACCGGTCCCGAGGACCGGGGACACTCCTTCCACGGCGTCGTGTCCCTGGTCGACGCCCTGGAGGCCCACCTGGACGACCCGCAGGGGCTGCGCTTCTCGGGAGGTACGGACACAGAACCAGGGGGCGACCCCTGAGGACACCGCGAACACCCCGCCGTACGGTGTGGACGCGGACCCGGGGAGCCGGATGCGGGGCCCGCGTACAGGGGAAACGGGCGCGAGCGGCGCCCAGGGCCGGCCGGGGGAGAGCCGTGAGAACGGCATCAGGGGACTCCGTCCGGTCGGCCCGCGCACACCGAACGGTCACGTCACGTCCGAAGCGCACCAGATGTGTTCAACCGCGCGCGGACGGCACGGACCGGTGCGAGAACAGTCCGCACAGGACCCATCGGCATCGCGTTTACGGGGGCGTACCCAATGGACACCGAACTGGCCACTCTCGCGGCGAGCGCCGCGAACGCGCTCGTGGGCGCCCTCACCACGGAGACCTGGGAGCGCGCCCGGCTCCTCCTCGCCCGCCTGCGCCGCACGCCCGACACCGAGCGCCTGCCCCTCGAACTCGCCCGCGACCGCGCCCTGTTGCTCGCCGACCCGGCGGACGAGGCGAACCGCTCCGACCTCACGGCGGCCTGGCGGCTGAGGTTCAGAAGAATCGTCGAGGACGACCCGGACGCGGCCCGCGCGCTCCTCGACCTGGTCGCCGAACTGGCCCCGCACACGGCCCCGCGGACAGGCCATGTCCTCAACGCCGAGTCCCACGACCGCTCCCGCATCTACCAGTCCGCCGGCGACCTGAACATCGGCCGGACACCCGCGCCATGACGGAGCGTCAAGAAGCGGTCGCCCTCACACTCACCGCGTGGGCGACCGGCGACAGCCGGGTCCTCCAGGCCGCGGGCGACATCGTCGTCCATCACTACGGCGACGGCACGACCGCCTACGACGACTCCCCGTCCGCCGTGACCGAGTGCCCCTACCCCGGACTGAAGGCGTTCGACCGGGAGTCGGCGTGCTGGTTCTTCGGACGGGCGAAGCTGGTCGCGGAGTTGGGGGCGACCCTCAAGCGGTGCCTCGATGAGGGGACGCCCGCCGCGGTCGTCGCTCCCTCGGGCGCCGGCAAGTCCTCCCTGCTGCGGGCCGGTCTCCTCCCGAAGCTGACGAAGGGCAAGTTGCTGCCGGGCTCCCAGTGCTGGCCCCAACTCCTGCTGAAACCGACGGAGGACCCCGTCGGGCAGCTCGCCGAAGCCGCCGCCCGCCTGACGGGCACCGAACCCGCCCGCGTGCGGGCCGCGTTGGACAACGGACCCGCCACGTTCCGCGAGTTGATCCGCACGAGCCTCCAACTCCCGCCCGGAGCACGGGTCGTCATCGTCGTCGACCAGCTGGAGGAGCTCTTCACGCAGTGCCGCGACGAATCAGCCCGCACCCGCTTCGTCGACGCCCTCGCCGCCCTCACCCCCCTCGCCCTGGTCGTCTACGGCCTGCGCGCCGACCGCTACGGCGACTGCGCCCCCTACCCGCACCTGCGGGCCGCCCTGCGCAACGACGTGATCGTCGGCGCGATGAGCGACGACGAGGTCCGCGCGGCCATCGAGGGCCCCGTGTGCAAGGTGAAGGGCCTCTCGATCGATCCGGAGCTCGCCGACGTCATCGTCCGCGACCTGCGCGCGGGCGCGCCCCAGCGCGACGCCTACCCGCCCGGCCGCCTCCCCTTCCTCTCCCAAGCCCTGCACTCCACTTGGCAGCAGCGCACCGGCGACCGGCTGACCGTCGCCGCGTACCGGGCGGCGGGCGGCATCGACGACGCCGTCAACGCGGCGGCCGATCGCGTGTACGAGAATCTGACGGATGCTCAGAAAGACGTGGCGCGCGGCCTGTTTACCGGACTCGTCCGGGTCGACGAACGCGGCGCGACCACCTTCCGCCGCCGTACCCGCCGAGAACTCCTCCAGGAGGCCCGCGACCCCGCCCAAGTCCCGCCCGTCGTCGACGCGTTCACCGAGGCCCGGCTCCTCACCCAGGGCGGTGGCCGACACCGCGAGGGGACCGTCGAGATCACGCACGAGGCACTGCTGCGGGGCTGGACGACACTCGGCACGTGGATCGCCCCCGACAGCAGGACCAGCCTGGTCCGCCAGGAGGTCTGGGAGGCCGCCGTCCGCTGGCACGACGGCGAACACCGCGACAAGGACGCCCTGTTCAGGGGCGCACAGCTCGACCACGCCCGGTCCTGGCTGGCCGTCGCCGACCCCGCCGACGTCACCCCGCTCGCCGCCGCGTTCCTGCACGCCTCCGGCGCCCAGGAGCGCCGTACCCGGCGACTGCGGCGAGGTGCCGTCGCCGTCGTCTCCGCGCTCGCCCTCATCGCCTCCGCCCTCGCCGTCTACGCCCTCGACCGGCGCCGCGAGGCCGTCGAACAGCGCGACGAGGCGATCTTCAACCGGGTCACCGCCGAGGCCGACCGGCTGCGCGGCACCGACAGCGCGCTCGCCGCCCAACTCGACCTCGCCGCCTACGACATGAGGCCCACCGACACCCTCCGCACCCACCTCCTCGCCGAGTCGGGCGCGATCCTCCCGCAGACCCTGCCCGCCCGCTTCGGCCTCGTCCACACGGTCGCCTTCGGCCCCGGAGGACACCTGATGACGGCCGCCTCCGCACCCACCGACACCCTCGGCCGACTGCGCCTGTGGAACGTCCCCCGCACCACCGCACCCACTCCGCTCACCGGCGACATCCGCGCCGGCACCACGGCCGGCGGCATCCAGCCCCTCGTCTACGACAAGCGCAACAACCTGATCGTATGGGGCAGTTCGGACGGACTGATCCGCGTCCTCGACGTCTCCGACCCGGCCCGCCCGCAACCCCTGTCCGCACCCGTACGGGTCTCCCGGCTGGGCACGGTCGGCAGCCTCGCGCTCAGCGCCGACGGCCGCACCCTCGCCGTCGCCGTCACCACCACGGGCACGGCCGCACCCGGCGTCTCCGCCGCGATGACCGGCGAGGTCGAACTGTGGAGCCTCGCCGACCCGCGCGCCCCGCGCCGACTGAGCCGCGCCCTGAGCACGAGCGGCCAGGGCATCGGCAGCGTCGCCCTCACCCCCGACGGCAAGGTCCTCGTGGCGGGCGGCGGTACCGCCCAAGGAGGCCAGGGCGCCGCCCTGTTGAAGCTCTGGGACGTCTCCGACCCCACCCGCCCGCAGCCGCTGCCCGACCCGAAGGGCGGCCACTCCTTCGTCGTCAACCAGGTCGCGATCAGCCCTGACGGCCACACCCTCGCCACCGCCTCCAGCGACTATCGCGTCCTGCTCTGGAACCTCGCCGACCCCCGCCACCCCACCACCGTCAACCAGCTCATGCTCAACTCGGTGGTGAACTCCGTGGCGTTCAGCCCCGACGGCCAACTCCTCGCCACCGGCGACACATCGGGCGGCGTCAACCTCTGGAACGTCCGCGCCCCGGCCCGCGCCCGCGTCATCACCCCCACCCTGCGCGGCCATTCGGGCATGGCCGGCGCCCTCGCCTTCGGCCCCGACAGCCGTACGGTCGTCAGCGGCGGCGCCGACGGACTCGTCCGCGTCTGGCGCCTGCCACCGGCGCTCGTGATCGGCGACGAGGCGCTGGCGCTCGCCGTGACGCCCGACGGACGCCGCATCGCCGTCGCCACGGGCAACCGCGTCACCCTCTGGGACGTCTCCGCGCCCGGCCGGCTCGCGCGCCTCGGCGAACTCCCGGTGCTGACCGGCTCGGTGAACGCGCTCGCGTTCCGCCCCGGCCCCCAACAGATCCTCGCCACCGGGGAGTTCACCGGCGCCGTCCGGCTGTGGGACGTCACCTCGCCCGCCCGCCCCACCCCGCTCGGCCCCGCACTGACCGGCGGGGGTGACCCGGTGTCGGCACTCGCCTTCGCCTCCGACGGCACCACCCTGACGGCCGGCTACCTGGAGGTCCGCAACCGGTACGCGGGCGGCCTGCGTGCCTGGAACACCACGGACCCCGCGCGGCCCACGGCACTTGGCGGCAACATCGGTGGAATCACCTTGCCCGTCCGGGCGTTGGCGGCCGACCCGGCCAACGGCAAGGTGTACTCGGGGGACATGATCGGCCTGCTGCGCTCCTGGCGGACCGGGCACGGCAAGGCCCCGGTGATGACCGGATACGCCCTCAACGCGCAGATCGTCTTCGCGATCACCCTCAGCCGCGACGGCAGTCTCCTCGCAACAGCGGGCGGAGACAGCCGACTTCACCTCTGGGACGTCTCCGGAACCGGCGCCCCGCGCAAGACCGGCGGCCCCCTCACCGCCGGGGCGGTCCTCAACTCCGCCGACTTCTCACCCGACGGCCGCCTCCTCGCCAGCGGCGACGCGGGCGGCGAGATCCGCCTCTGGAACACCGCCGACCCCGCCCGCCCCGCCCTCTACGGCACTCCCGTCCCCGGCCACGTCGGCTCCGTCTCCGGCCTGCGCTTCCTTCCCGGCGGCGCGCTCGTCAGCACCGGCAACGACGGCACCGTACGCCTCTGGCAGACCGACGTCCCCCGCGCGCGAGCACAGATCTGCGCGGCGACGCGTTCGGCCCTGACGGAGGAGACATGGCGCAAGCACGTCTCGGCGGACCTGCCGTACGAACCGCCTTGCGGCTGAGCGGCTTCGCCCTCGAACCGTTCCGGTTCAGCGCCGCCACAACGACACGGCCCCGTCCGGGCCCGCCGTCGCGACGAGGTGCGGATCCGGGCCGAACGCGATGGCCCTGGCCGGGAGTTGCACCGGATTGCCGAGGTGGCGCGGCCGGTCCGGGTGGGTGATGTCCCACAGGCGTACGACGTCGTCCCTGCCGATCACCGCGAGGAGGGCGGCGTCGGCGCTGAACGCGAGGGCGCGGGGCAGGCGGGCGCCGGTGTTCAACTGGCGTCCCTTCGGGGTGGGTTCGTAGTTGCGGGTGAGGTCCCACAGCTGGACGTTCCCCAAGTCGTCGGCGATAGCCAGGGTGTTGCCGTCCGGGGAGAACTGCGCGGCGTGCGCGGCCTGCGAGAAACTCGCCGTCGTCTGGAACCCCTCACGGGCGGAGCCGTTCGTCGCGGCCTCCCGCAGGACGGTCAGGTTCCGCGAGCGCCGTACGACGATGTCGAGGCTCTCGGTCCGCTTGCGCAGCGCCTTCACGCCGCGTACGTCCGGGGTGAATTCGAGCCAGGGCAGCACACCCACCCCGGTGTCCCACGTGAGCAACTGCTCGTCGGAGGCCGCCAGCACCGTCCGCCGGTCCGAGTCGACCCCCAGAGCCGATGCCGGTCCGGCGTCCGGCATCCGCGAGAGGTACACCATCCTCGGCCGCCCGGCGTCCGCCACGTCCCACGCCTCGACCCCGCCCGCCCCGACCACCATCAGCCGGTTCCTGTCCGCCGGCGAGAACACCAGGGCTCCCGCGCCGACTTGGGGACGCAGCTCACCGGCCACCCGCCACCGCACATCCGCAACCGTCCCGCCCGGCGGCGCCGCCTCCCGCCACGGCGTGGGCAGCACACCCTGCGCGGCGGCACTGGCCAGACAGGTGAGGACGAGCGCGAACGTGGTGAGGAGACCGGGGAACCACTGAGGATGCGCCCGCGACACCGGGGGGACACGCGGGGGCATCGGCCGCAGGGCGAGCGCGAGAGCGAGGCGGGCTGTGAAGTCACGGGCGTACGGGGCGGGTTGACGACCGGCGGCGCGGGGCGCGCCGGGCGCGGGTGACCGACGGGCGCCGTACGGGGCGAGACGCAGGCCGGCGTATCCCTCGTCCCGCGCGACGAGTTGATGTTCGGCGTATCCCCCGTCCTGCGCGGCGAGTTGACGTTCGGCGCGCGGCCCGCCGTACATGTCCGCCGCCAGCGCCCGCACCCACCTTCCCGACTCGCTGTCATAGCGCGGCACTTGACCTCCCGCTCTCGGCGCTCTCGCGGGCTGCGGGTACGGCGGGGTCGGCCGCCGGGGGTGCGTCGTACAGCGGGATCGCCTGGAACAGCCGGGCGACCACCAGGGGTGTCGCGACGCCCGCCATCAACGCGGCCGTCTCGTCGGTGAGATACCCCGCCGCCCCGAGCGCCGCCGCGAGCCCAAGACCCGCGAACAGCCGCAGCGCGACCGCCACCAGCATCACCGGCCGGTCGGCCCTGCTGTGCCACGGCCACCGCCACTTCCGGCGCGGGCCGACCGGTCGCATGGACGCGGAGAGATTCAGCGCTTCCGCGACACCGCTTCCCAGCAGTCCCCAGAGCGCGGCTTGCAAGCCTGTCACGAGAGAAACGGTAGCGGAGTGTGTGTAAATCATGGCACTCAGTGAGGAAAACGCCATCTTCTGCCTTGCTGCCGCAGGTCAGGAAGTTGTGGATACGATTTCTGCAACGGCGAGTTGGGGAGACCTGCGTGTCACTGTTGATAGGGATGGCGACCTCGGCCGTCACCACGGTCGCGTCGGGTGCCTTGTCCGGCGCGGGCGGCGAGGCCGGGCGCCGCATCTCCGAGCGGCTCTACGGGCTGCTGAGCCGCGCCCGCCCCGGGGAGGCCGCCACCCTTCCCGTCACCGAGGCCGAATGCGCCGACGCCGCCCGGGACTTGGACGAACTCTCCCGCAGATCGGGGGAGTTGGCCGAAGAGGTCGGCGCATGGCTGCGCGAGGCGACCCGGTTCGCGCAGCGCACGACCCCGACTGTCGTGGCCCGCCCACGGATGCTGCCGCCGTCGACCTCCGTCTTCACGGACCGCGAGGACGTCGTGGAGTGGATCGAGACGCTGCCCGGCGAAGGCGACGGCCCGTTCGTGGGAGTGCTCACCGGACCCGGCGGCATCGGAAAGACCGCCGTGGCCGTCCGGGGCGGCATCCGGCTGCGCGAACGCTTCCCCGACGGCGACCTGTTCGTCGACCTCGCCGGAGACTCCGCCGCCACCGCCCTCACCCCCTCCGACGTCCTCGCCCGCTTCCTCGAAGCCCTCGGCGTGGCACCCGACCGGGTCCCCGGCGACGAGGCCCGCCAACGCGACCTCTACCGCACGCTCACCGCCGACCGCCGCCTCCTCGTCGTCCTCGACAACGCGCACGACGACGCCCAGGTCATGCCCCTCGTCCCGGCCTCGCCCACATCGCTGACCCTCGTCACGAGCCGCCACCGGCTCGCCCGCCTGACCGCCCACTACGGCGCCCGCCCCCGCACCGTCGGCCCCCTCGCGACCGAGGACGCCATGCTCCTGCTGGCGCGTACGGTGGGAAGAGCCGCCCCGGAGACGGCGGTTCGGGCCGTCGCCGAGGCCACCGGCGGGTACCCGCTCGCGGTGTGCACGACCGGCGCCGGGCTCGCCGAACGCGCACACCTGAGCTGGGAACGGGTGGCCCGTGAACTCCGGCGGACACAGGAGGACACCTCTCCGATGACCCACGACCCCGTACGTCTCGCCCTCGACGTCTCCTACGGCGAACTCCCGCCCGACACCGCCGCGTTCTACCGCGCGCTCGGCGCCGGAGCCTGGCCGGTGATCACCCTTCGGATCGCCGCCGCTGCCGTCGGAGTCACGGAGGACAGGGCACGCGAACAGCTCGAACACCTCGCCCAGGTGCACCTGTTGGAGGAGATCGAGGAGGAGCGGTACCGCTTCCACGACGCCACCCGGGCCCACGCGAGGGAGTTGGCCCACACCGAGGACGGTCTCGGGCGAACGGCCGCCGCCGTACGGCGCGTTGGCGTCGCGCTGCTGAAATCGACCGCGATCCAGGATCACCGGGTGATGCCGCTGCGGTGGAGGCTCGGGCCCGCCTATCGCGGGCTCCGCGCCCAATCGCCGGACGGCAAGAAGGCGTTGGAGGAGCTGAGCCGGGAGCGGGAGAACGTCGCGGCCGTGATCCGGGCCGCCGCGCACCATGGATTCGACGACCTCGTCTGGCAGTTGTGCGAGGCGACGTGGAGTCTGCACCTGCGGCTCGGGTTCCATGCGCAGTGGATCGACACACACCTGCTCGGCGTCGAGGCCGCGCGGCGGCAGGCCGAGGAGTTCGGGGACCCCCGCGCGGTGGGCCGCATGAGCGTCCAACTCGCCTTCGCCTACATGGGAGTCGGGCGGGCCGACGACGCCGCGCGGGAACTTGCCGACGCCGTCGCCGCCGACCGGGCCTGCGGGCACCATCGCGGTGAGGCCAGCGCGATCGAGGCCGCCGGGCTGCTCCAACTCCGGCTGTGGAACTGGCGGGAGGCCGCCCAGCGCTTCCAGGAGGCGCGAGCCGTCTGGGCGCGTGTCGCCGACGGGGACGACGGGTCCGACGACAAGGAGCGCGCCATCGCCCTCCTCGACCTGCACACCGGGCGGGCCGAGACCGGCGCGGGCGACGTCTCCGCCGCCCTCGCCCGGCTCAACGGCGCGCTCGTGGGCTTCCGTTCACTCGGCGACGTCCACAACGAAGGACGCGTCTACACCTGCCTCGGCGAACTCCACCGGAACGCCGGGGACCTCGAACAGGCCCTCGTCTGCCTCGACCAGGCCGTCCGGATCATGGAGTCCGAGGGGGCCCGGCCGCAGCACGCCGACGCCGTCGAACTGCGGGCCGACGTGTATCGGCGCGCCGGACGGGAGGCCGAGGAGGCGGCGGATCTGCGGGTTGCGCGGGAGTGGTACGAAGAGAACGGGGACGCGGCCGGGGCCGGGCGAGTTCGCGAGCGGCTCGCTGAACTAACCGTGTGAGGCGTCGAGTTGAGGGGTGACGCGCACGCGGTGTGCCTGCGCTCCAGTCCACACCGTCAACTCGTCCGGCACAGACTCCGGTTGCTCCTCGCCGGTCAGCCAGGCGTACAGCGCCGACGCGTACGCCGCCGGATCGCACAGGTCCGCCCTGCCGTCCGGCTCCGGTGCGGCGGCCAGCCGTACGACCCTGCCGTCCCGCGTCCCCACGACACACCGGTCCGGGCCGTCGACGTACACCGCCAGGCCGCAGTACGGGTACCTCGCGAGCGCATCCGCCGTCCATGCGGCGGGCGGGCCCACGCGGGGGTCGTTCCCGGGCGCGCGGCGTACGACGATGTCGGCGAGCGCCAGGCGGCCCGTCTCGCGGGTCTCCTCGTCGACGACCGTGTGGGCGGCGTCGGAGTCGGTGCGCGGGTCGGGGGAGTCGCCGGTGACGGCGTGGCGGGTGACCTCGATCGCGGGTGGGGTGGAGTTGTCGCGGCAGCGCGTGAACACGCGTACCGGGGCGGTGAGTCGGGCGGGGGTGTACGGCGGGAGGGGGAGGGGGGTCAGGAGGGCCGGGTGGGTTTCCGGTTCGGGGATGCCCAACAGGTCGTAGAAGAGGCGCCGGAGAAGCGTCGCCGACTCGCCCGGCGATGAACTCGTCTGCTCCGCGAGGTCCTTGTAGCGGGCCGGGTCGTGTGTGCTGATCGTCCGGTCGATCTGGGCGCGGAGGCTGCCCCGCCGGGTCAGGTGCGGGGCCGTTCGGCCGAGGGCGGCCACCGGGGAGTCCGGGGCCAAGTCCTGCTGGGGGAAGGCGCCGAGGAGTACGGGGACGCCGATCGACGCCGCGTAGTAGGTGACGCTGGAGTGGTCGCCCAGTACGCAGTCCGCCGCGATCAGGGCCTGCCGCCAGCCTTCGAGGGGGTCCACGGTGTCCAGGCCGGCCCGCTGGGCGCCGTCCAGCCAGGCTCGTACCTGGCCGGGGCCGTGACCGTGCCAGATGTTGGGGTGCAGCACCGCTGTCGTGCGGTACTCGTCGGCGGGGAGCTCCGCCGGGAGCCGGGACAGGAGCCAGGGCAGGAGGTCGTCCTCGTCCCGCGCGTCGCCGCCGAAGAGGGACCTCGGGGCCCAGGTCGAGCTGACGACGACCAGCTTCTGACCGCGCGCGACGCCCAACGCCCGGCGGAACCGCTCCCGTTGGGGGAGCGCGGCGAGGATGCGGTCGTAGCAGGGGTCCCCCGCGAGAACCGCCGTCTCAGCCGCTGCGGGCACCGACTCCCCGAGCCTGGCGAGCTGTTCGGGGTGGGACAGGACGGTCGCGGCGGCGAGAGGGGTGCCGTCGGGGCGGAGCAGCCAGTCGGGGGAGAGGCCGAACACGGGGGCGGGGGTGGGTGGTTGAGGCGTTGAGGCGTTGAGGCGTTGAGGCGTTGAGGCGTTGAGGCGTTGAGGCGTTGAGGCGTTGAGGCGTTGAGGCGTTGAGGCGTTGCCAGCCTCTTATTATATCCGACCCCGTGTGACAATACGGCCAACTTCCCCCGAATTTCCCCGATTTCACCCCCGTAGCTGGCCGAGACGGCCAGATCGAACCCGGCCTCCTTCGCCTGCTCCCAAGGCACCACCGGCACCCCCACCCCCGCCAACAACTCCGGCACCCCCGCGAGAAACGGCGACGACCCCGTACACGTGGCGAACAACTGCACCCGCACATCGCTGTGGAACAGCGGCAGCACATCCAACAACCGTGTCGCGGAAGTGACGTTGTGCACGACGAACAGCACCCGCCGGCACCCACTCCGCGTCACCCACCGCCCGGCGTCCTCCCCCAAGGGCACCCGCAGCCACCCCACCGCACCACCCACAGCCCGCCCACCCCTCGCCACTCGCACGCCGCCCGCCGTTCAACGGGAGATCATCCGATGCTATCCGGCGAGAAAGGACACCTCGGCTCGCGGGGTTCGGACCAGGCGCGGCCGGGCCGGTCGCGGGCTCGGGTGAGGAGGGCGGGCGGCGGCGTGGATCAGGCCGGGTTCTCGACCGTGCGCGCGAGGATGCCCAAGGTCGCGCGAAGGGCGGACTCCTGGAGGATGGGGAAGACGCCGGCCGCGCGGTAACGCTCGTGGATCCGGCTCCAGTCGTAGTACGAGGTGACGTGCGTGCCGGTGGGGATGGCGCGCAGGACATAGCCGTACCGGTGGTCGATGTCCGGCTTGAAGCGGGGCGACGTCGGCGTCCATTCGATCAGCGCGTCCTCGTCGTACGCGGTGATGACGACCGTCACGTCGTACCGGCCCATCGGGCGGTCGTTGAGCGCCTCGCGGTCCATGTGTACGACGAAGGAGTCGCCGGCCTTGGCCACGCGCTCGCCGTCGGCGGACTGGAGCATGCCGGAGCTGTCGATGGAGACGTGGCCGCGGGGGTCGGTGAGGAGGGCGAAGATGCAGGCCGGGGGCGCGGCTATCTCGCGGGTCACCTCGAAGCGCTCGTCGGACATGGGGCTCCTTCGTTTCTGTAACGGGTTTCTGCGCGGTTTCTACGGGGGTTGTCGGCGTTCGGTCAGCGGCCCCGTGAGCCGGGCGGTGCCGGGGCCCGCCGACCGGAGGTCGCCGGAATCCTAGTCTCCGCTCCGCGCCAGCCCCGCAACGGTCCCTCTGATCGTCGGATTCCGGTACAGCTCCCGCAGCCGCACGGCAGGCAGCCCCTGTTCCCGCAGTGCGGCGGTGATCCGTACGGCGAAGAGGGAGTTCCCGCCGAGTTCGAAGAAGTCGTCGTCGGGACCGACGTCCGTGCCGAGGACGTCGCTCCAGATCCGGATGAGACGGGCGGTGAGATCGTCAGCAACCGGTTGCTCCTGTTGTTGCGCGGGCGCGGGAGTGGGCGCCGGCGTCGCGACGAGCCGCGACACGTCCAGCTTCCCGTTCGCCGTCAGCGGCAGGGCGTCCAGGACGGTGACCGTCGCCGGCACCATGTACTCGGGGAGCAGGCCGGCGGCACGTGCGCGGACGGTGCCCGCGCTGCCGCCGTTCAGGACGACGTACGCATCGATCCGCGCCCCGGCCGCGTCCCCCTCGCGGTGGACGACAACGGCCGCCGTCCGCACATCGGCGTCCTCCAGCAGTACGTTGCGGATCTCGTCCAACTCGATCCGGAATCCCCGGACTTTGACCTGACTGTCGATACGGCCGAGGTGTTCGAGCCGCCCGTCGGGACGCAGCCGCCCGAGGTCACCGCTGCGATAGAGCCGCCCGTCGCCGTACGGGTCCGGCACGAACCGCTCGGCGGTCAACTCCTCCTGCCCGAGGTACCCGAGAGCGACCCCGGCACCCCCGACCCGGATCTCCCCCGCGACACCGGGCGGCAGCAACTCCCCCTCGGGGCCGGTGACATACAGATGCCAGCCGGGCAACGCCCGCCCCACGGAACGGGTCCCGGCGAGAGCCAGCGCCCGGGTGAGGGTCTGCTCGGTGACATGGACCGTGGTCTCGGTGATCCCGTACATGTTCACCAGCCGGCACGCGGGATGCAGATCGAACCACGGCAACACCCCGCGTGCGTCGAGGGGTTCACCCCCGAACACCACCAACCGCACGCCCACAGCCCCGTGTTCGACACTCATCAACTGCCCGAACGCGGACGGCGTCTGGCTGAGCACGCTGACCCGCTCGGACACCAGCAGATCCCGGAAGGCGTCCGGCTCCCGCGACACGAAGTACGGCACGACGACCAGCCGCCCCCCGGTGAGCAGGCACCCCCAGATCTCCCAGACGGAGAAGTCGAAGGCAGCGGAGTGGAACCACGTCCACACGTCCTCCGCACCCAGCCCGTACTCCTCCCGCGTCGCCTCGACGAGCGCGACGACATTCCGATGCGGTACGACGACCCCCTTGGGCCGCCCCGTCGACCCGGACGTATAGACGACGTACGCCGCCCCGCCCCCCGGCGCAGGCAACTCACCCTCCTGCCCGACGAGTTCATCCGGCGAGACCGCGTCGGCGAACCCCGCCGACCGCGTCACCATCACCCGCAACCCGGCATCCCGAGCCGTGTACGCGATCCGCTCCGCCGGATACGCGGGGTCCACCGGCACATACGTCCCCCCGGCCTTCAACACGGCCAGCAGCACGACGACAAGCTCGGCGCTACGGTCGAGACACACCCCCACCCGGTCCCCGGGCACCACCCCACGCCGGACGAGCCCCCGCGCCAACTCCCCGGCCCGCGCGTCGAGTTCCCCGTACGTCACCTGCTGCGTGCCGTCCGTCACAGCGACACGCTCCGGCGCCCGCCCGGCGATGTGTGCAAACGCTTCCACAACACTGACGGCTCCCGGCCCCGGAGTGGCCACCCGCCCCGCCCGCCCGAGCGCCACGACCCGCTCGCGTTCCCCGGCGTCGAGCAACTCCACCTCGCCGAGAGGCACTTCATCGAGCACCTGCCGATGGACATGCGCGAGATGCCGCACGAACTGGGCGGCGATCTCCCCCGAGAAGTGGCTCCCGAGATGGTCGCACCGCAGCCGGAGCCCTCCGATGTCCCGCACGACCGACACGGTCAACGGGAACGGCGGCGCGAGACACGGCACATACTCCCCGGCCCGCTCGACGTCGTCGAAGAGGAGCCCCGCGAGCACCGGCCCGCTCGCGGGAACGGGCTTCGCGTCGCGGAGGACATAGGCACCGTGATCGGTGCCGAGTAGCGCGTCCTGCGACCCGTACCGGGCCAGGGTCACACCGAGGGCGGTCAACCAGCTGGTCTCGTCGCCGAGTTCGCCGAGTTCGCTGATCGGCAGGGCGTACGGAGTGCTCGGCGTGCCGTCGGGGAGACCCCAGGGCGGCGGGGGCGCGCTCTCCAGCTCCTCCACCGCCCCGGCTCGGCCTCCGCGCGGCCCGACAACGATCAGATCGCTGCCGCCGTCCGCGTACCGCAACACCACCCGCCGCACCACCTCCCCGGGCCGCGCCATCTCAACTCCCCGACGCCGCACGGCCATCGGATGATCGGCGGGTACGGGCAGCTCCTCGACCCAGGCCCGGGACCCTGGTTCGGCAGAGGCCGACGGGGTCCGCAGGGCACAGCAGCGCGCGGCAAGAGACGACGACACGGAACAACTCCTCGATGTTCTCCGGCAGTTCAGCGGGCGCTGAACCCGCCGTCCACGGTCAGTACGGACCCGGTGACCTGCCGGGACTCGTCGGACGCGAGGAACACGACCGCCCCGGCCACATCCTCCGGCTCGATCAGCGCGTTCATCGGCTGCGCCTCCACGAACGTCCGTTCATGCTCATGCACCGGCACCTCCAGCGCCCGCGCGATCTCCGCCAACATCCGCCCCTCGGCCTGCGGTTCGTCCCGGACCGACCCCGGGCACACCGCGTTCACCCGCACCTTCGTCGGCGCGTAGTCCAGCGCGGCGGCCTTGGTGAGCCCGATCACGGCATGCTTGGCGGCGACGTACCCGGCGAAGTGCCGGTACCCCACCAGTCCAGCCGTGGAAGCGACGTTGACGATGCTCCCCGACCGCCGGGCACTCATCGCCTTGCCCACCTCGCGGATCACCCGCCAGGCCCCGGACAGGTCGACGTCGATCATCAGCGCCCACTCGTCCTCGTCGATCTCGTGCACCGGCTTCCCCGAAGGCGCCGCGATCCCCGCGTTGTTGACGGCGACGTCGAGCCGCCCGAACCGGTCGCAGGCGACCGTCACCGCCTCCCGCACGGCGAGCAGATCCCGGATATCGGCCTCGACCGTCACCACGGCCGCGCCCAACTCCCCGCACAGGGCGGCCGTATGCTCCAACTGCCCCCGCGTACCCAGCGGATACGGCACCCCGGGCAGATCACCGCAGATGTCCAGCAGAGCCAGATCGGCCCCTTCACGGGCGCAGGCCACCGCGATCGCCCGCCCCAACCCCCGGGCCGCGCCGGTCACCAGCACCGACTTGCCGTCGAGACGCATACCGAACTCCCTGACTACGAGACGGACATGAGCCGGTCGGTGATCGCGCGCACCAACTCCGGCCCCGAATCCGTGAGATACATGTGACCGCCGGGCACCTCGACATGGCCGAAGTCACGGCTGGTCGCCTTGGACCAGGAGGCCGCCTCCTCGCGGCTCACCAACTCGTCGTCCACGCCCCGGAACACGGTGATCGGCGCGTCCAGCGGAAGGCTCGTGCTGCGGACGTAGTTCTCGTGCATCTCGACGTCGGCCCGCAGCGTCGGCAGCAGCAGCTCCCGCATCTCCGGGTCCTCCAGCGCGGGATGCCGGTACCCGGCGAACTCACCGACCCGGTCCAGGAATTCGGCGTCGGACAGCCCGGTCGCCCGCCGCTCGCGCCCGAGATCGGGCTCGGGGGAGCCGCTCACGAAGAGATGCGCCACTTCGACGCCGGGCAACTCGACGAGACGGTGGGCCAGTTCGTAGGCGAGGACGGCTCCGAGACTGTGCCCGAAGAGCGCGAACCGGCCGCCGTCGAGGTCGAGCCGGCCCAGCAGCCCGTCCACTGCCGCGTGCACGTCCCGGTACGGCTCGTCGTCGATCAACCGCTCACGACCCGGGAGCTGAGGCGCGACGATCTCCAACTCGCCGCCGGTCCAGGGCCGGTAGAAGGAGGCGCCGGCACCGGCGTAGGGCAGACAGATCAGCTTGGTCACGGTCACTGTCCCATCGCGTCGATCAGGCTCTGCGGACGCATGTCGGTCCAGTGCTCCTCGACGTACTCCAGACAGGACGTCCGGCTCGCCCGGCCGTGCACGACCGTCCACCCGGCCGGCACCTCGGCGAAGGCGGGCCAGAGGGAGTGCTGGTTCTCGTCGTTCACCAGCACGAAGTGCTCGATCGAGTCGTCGTCGAAAGGGTTGGTGGTCATGTCGGCTTTCTCCTAGGCGAGTTGCTCGGCCAGTACGGGGCCGATCCGGTGCAGCGCCCCGGGGCGGGTCATCTCCCCGTGGGCGCAGGGGATTTCGTGGTCGACGACGCGACCGGTGACGTACGGCCGCCAGTCGCCGTACCGGCCGGGCACGGCGCCCGGGTCCTCGGCTGCGGTGAACACCAGCAGGTCGCCGTCGTACGCGGTGGGCGCGAACTCCTGGAGCAGGCGCCCGTTCTGAGCCGTCACCGCGACCAGCGCGGCGAGCTCGTCGTCCGTGAGGCCACCGGCCATGTCGGGCACGCTACGGACGGCATCCTTGAACGCCTCGTCGGCGAGCGGGACTTGGGGAACCGGTCGGCCGAGGACGGCGAGGATGCTCCGCAGCAGCGTGGGCCGGTCGGCCGGCGGCGCCTGCCGGATCCACGTGCCGGGGAAGGCGTCGAGGACCGCGAGCAGCGCGACCTTCTCCCCGGCGGCCTGGAGCGCGACAGCCACCTCGTACGCGACGAGCCCGCCCATCGAATACCCGAGCAGGTGGTACGGCCCCTCGGGCTGGCGTTCCCGGATCCGCGCGGTGTGCTCGGCGACCGCCTCGGCCAGCGTCTCGGCCGGAGCCTCGCCGGGGACGAGCCCCCGCGACTGGAGCCCGAACAGCGGTCGCCCCGGGGCGAGATGACGCGCGAGCCCGGCGAACCCCCAGGCCAGCCCGGACGCGGGCGGCAGACAGAACAGCGGCTCGCGCTCGCCCCGTACCCGCAGCGGCAGCAGCGGGCCGAGCGGCGCGGCGCCCGCTTCCACCGGCCCCCGGGCCAGCGCGGCGACCGTCGGCGCGTCGAACAGCGACCGCAGCGAGGGTTCGACACCGAGCTCCGCCCGGATGCGGGAGGTGAGGCGCGGCGCCAGCAGCGAGTGCCCGCCCAGGTCGAAAAAGCTGTCGTGGACGCCGACTTGGGCCGCGTCCAGACTCAGCACCTCGGCGAAGATGTCCCGGACCCGCTCCTCCCGCAGGGTGCGCGGAGCGGTCCTCGCCGCGAGGGGCGCGTCCGGCGCCGGGAGCGAGCGGCGGTCCAACTTCCCGCTCGCCGTACGGGGGATGGCGGGAACGGTGACGTACGCGGTCGGCACCATGTGGGCCGGGAGGGTGCGGGCGAGGTGCTCGCGCAGGGCGTCGGGGGAGACCGGCCCGCCGGGGACGACGTACGCGACCAGCCGCTTCTCGCCCGGCGCGTCCTCCCGTACGGTCGCCGCGGCCTCGGAGACCGTCGGATGGGCCGTCAGCGCGGCCTCGACCTCGCCCAACTCGATCCGGAAACCCCGGACTTTGACCTGCTGATCGGCGCGGCCCAGGAAACGCAGCTGGCCGTCGGGCTCGCGTACCGCCAAGTCGCCGGTGCGGTACAGGCGTTGGCCGGGTTCACCGAACGGGTCGGCGACGAAGCGCTCGGCCGTCAGCGCCGGACGGCCCAGGTAGCCGCGTGCGGGGCCGCCGCCCGCGACGTACACCTCACCGATCGCGCCGTCCGGGACCGACTGAAGGGCGTGGTCGAGAAGATGGACCTGGTTGCGGGCCAACGGGCGTCCGATGGGCGGCTCTTGGACATGCGGTGAGAGGTCCGGGTCGAGAGCGCCGGTCGGGCTGCCGTCCGACCGCCACGCCGTCGCGTAGACCGTCGCCTCCGTCGGACCGTAGAAATTGACGAGCAGTACGCCGGGGAAAGCGTTCTCTACGTCTTTCCGCAGCCGGGCCGGGATCGGCTCGCCGCCGAGGGCGACCGTGTGGGCCGAGACAGGGGGCCGATCCGCCAGGACGCTCGCCATGACCGTGGGAACGCCGCTGATCAGGCCCGCCTCGCGGGGCGTGCCGTCGGTCAGGGCGAGCAGGTTCTCGACGATCTCGATCCGGCCGCCGCAGGTCAGCGGCGAGAAGATCTCGAACACCGACACGTCGAAGTTGAGCGAGGTGGAGAACAGGACCTCCGCCAGCCGCTCCGGGCCGAACGCCGTGTGCGTCCACTCCACGAACTCGACCGCGTTGCGGTGCGTGGCGAGGACGCCCTTGGGGCGGCCGGTGGAGCCGGAGGTGTAGGTGATGTAGGCGAGGTTGTCGGGGGCGGCGGGCGTTGTGGAAACGGTTACCCGAGTTTTCTGCCCGGCCGCCCGGGCCGGATCGAGTGTCGGCGTTCCGCAGGGCAACGCGCGGGCCGTGCCGTCTTCTGTCGCCAGGACCACCACCGGCTGGGCGTCGCCGACGATGTACGCCAGCCGCTCCGCCGGATACGCCGGGTCCAGCGGCAGATACGCGGCACCCGACTTGAGCACCGCCAGCACCGCGACGACCAACTCCGCCGTACGCGGCAGCGCGATCCCCACCACCCGCTCGGGCCCCGCCCCGAGTTCGACCAGCGCCCGGGCCAAGTGCCCGGCTCGCTCGTCCAGTTCGCGATACGACAGGGAGGTTCCGCGATCCACGACGGCGACGGCATCGGGAGCCGCCGTCACCTGCGCCGACCAGAGATCGGTGAGGGTCCGCGACGCCGACGGCGGCAACTGCGCCCGGCGCGGCCGGTCTTCGAGGGAGATGAGCCCCTGGGGCCGCTCCGGTTCCGCAGCCATCGCCGTGAGGATCCGCACCAGCCGGGCCAGCGTGGCCTGCGCCCACTCGGACGTGAACAGGTCGGGGCGGTAGGCGAGTCGGAAGCGCGGGCGGGGCCCGGGGAGCGCGACGAGCGTCACCGGGTAGTGGGTGGCGTCACGGCCACTCGAACCGGAGAGGTGGAGACCCTCGCCCGAAGTCGCCAGGTCCGCCGGGTAGTTCTCGAACACGAGGAGTGTGTCGAAGAGTTCGGGCATCCCCGCCGCTCGCTGGATGTCCGCGAGGCCCAGGTGGTGGTGGTCGAGGAGCGTCGCGTAGGTGTCACGCACCTCGCGCAGGAGGCGGGCCGGGGAGTCCGCAGGGCGCAGCCGTACCCTCGTCGGGACCGTGTTGATGAACAGGCCCACCATGCTTTCCACGCCCGGGAGTTCGGGCGGGCGGCCCGACACCGTCGTGCCGAACACGACGTCGTCCCGGCCGGTCAGCCGTCCCAGGAGGAGTCCCCAGGCCGACTGGACAAGGGTGTTGAGGGTGACGCCGAGGCGGCGGGCCGCCGTGGTGAGAGCGGCGCCCGTCTCCGGGGACAACTCGGTCCTCACCTGGGCGAGTTGGCCTGCTCCCGGAGGTGCCTCGGGTGCCAGGCGGGTCGGTTCGGTGACTCCGGAGAGCGCCTCGCGCCAGGCCTCCTCGGCGGCCGTGCGGTCCTGGCGGTTCAGCCACTGGAGGAAGGTCCGGTACGGCGGGACGGGCGGCAGCTCGATGCCCTGGTGGAGGGCGAGGAGCTCGCGGACCAGGACCGCGACCGACCAGCCGTCCAGGAGGATGTGGTGGTGGGTGATCAGCAGGCGGTGGTGCTGGCCGGAGAGGCGGGCCAACGTGCACCGCAACAAGGGTGGTCGGGCCGGGTCGAAGCCGGTCTCGCGGTCCTTGTCGAGGAGTTCGGCCCAGGCCTCTTCCTGGTCGGGGGCGGTGGTGAGGTCGGTTTCCGTCCAAGGGAGGGTCGCGCGGTGCGGGACGACCTGGACGGGACCGCCGCCCCGGCGGCGCCTGAACGCCGCGCGGAGATTGGGGTGGCGGTCCAGGAGGGCCTGCGCGCAGGCGTGCAGGCGGTCCGCGTCCATCGGGCCTTCCAGCTCGAACACCAACTGGACTACGTAGACGTCCTGTTCACCCCGCTCGTGCTCGTACAGGGCGTGGAAGAGAAGGCCCTCCTGGAGTGGGGTGAGAGGGAGGACGTCGGCCGGTGCCGGCTTGGGGGTGGTGGGGGGAGTCACCGGTCAGTCGTCCAATCCGTCGGCCAGTTCGGCGAGTTCGTCGTCGGAGAAGGGCAGATCGTCGGAAAACGGGGTGAGGGCCTGCACATTGGGCCGGTGCTGCTCGGTGTCGGTTCGGGCGACGGCTGACGTGACCTCCGTGCGCCAGGTCTCCGCCAGCGCCCGCACCTCGGCCTCGGTCAGGACCCCCTCGGGCCACGACCAGTCCGCCACCAGTACCGGCCCTTCTGCCGAGTCCCGCACGACCGCGTTGATCTCCAGGGCGTGCGCGACGGCGAGTTCGGGATCGGTTCCCTTGGCGAGGGACGACGACTCCGGGGCGAACGTCCACGACTCCGTGCCGGGAGTGGTGAACCTGCCCAGGTAGTTGAACCCGATCGCGGGCGTCGGAACCTTCGCCAACTCGTCCGCCGTGTCGGGGTTGAGATAACGCAGCAGCCCGTATCCGAGTCCGTTGTCCGGCAGTTCACGCGCCCGCTCACCTGACGTGCTGATCCGCACCGGGTAGAGCGAGGTGAACCAGCCGACGGTACGCGACAGTTCGACGCCGGGAACCACTTCCTCCCGCCCGTGCCCCTCGACGTCGACGACGACCTCCGGGCACCCGTACCGGGCACCGACAGCCGACGCCAGCCCGGCGAGCAGCACGTCCTGGACCCCGCCACCGCCGATGAGCCGACTGGTCGCCTCCGCCCCAAGGTCCACCCGCACGGCCCGAGTTGTGGCGGCGGTGTCCTGATCGGGATCGACCGGCCGTGCTCCCAACGGCGTCCCCGCCGCCCCTCGCCACAGCTCGACCTCGTCGCCCCGCGCTGCCGCCTGGGTCCGGAGAATCCCGGCCCACCGCTTGAACGATGTTCCGACGACCGGCAGTTGAGCCGTCCGCCCGGCCCGGACCGCCTCCCACGCCGACTTGAGGTCCGGCAGGATCACCCGCCAGGACACGCCGTCGACGACGAGATGGTGCACGACGATCAGCAGCCGCCCGTCCCGCCCGGGACCGGCGTCGAACCACACCGCGCGAAGCATCGTCCCGCCCGCCGGATCGAGCAGGGCGACGGCCCGCTCGGACTCCTCGGCGACGACGGACCGGAAGTCGTCGATGCCGGAGACGTCGCGCCGGACGATCCTGTCGGCGGCGTTCACCGCACCCGCCTGCGGCACAACCAGCCCCTCGGCCACGAACTCGGCCCGCAACATGTCGTGATGGTCGAGCAGAGCCTGAAGTGCCCCGGTGAGATCCGGGAGTTGGGCCTCAGCCGGAACCGTCAGCAACACCGACTGACTGAACCTCCCTACAGGGCCGCCGCGTTCGAGAAGCCACCGCATGATCGGAGTGAGGGGAACCAGACCGGTCCCGTCGTCCGCCTCCACGGTCACCGGGCCCCGGGCCACCGCCGCCAGCTCCCGTACCGTCTGGTGCTTGAAGACCTCCCGCGCCGTGATCACCACACCCGCCTCGGCGGCCCTGCTCACCAGCCGGATCGCCGCGATGCTGTCACCGCCGAGCGCGAAGAAGTCCTCGTCCAGGGGGACTTCGTCCAGCTTCAGCAACTCGCCGTAGAGACCGGCGAGTACCCGCTCGGCCGGGGAACCGCTCGCTGCGGCCTCGGTCGAGGGTGCGACCGGCGCCGGTTCCTGGCGCACCTGACGTACGGGCCGTACGTCGTCCCCGTGCAGATCCACGTCCCCGATCCGCACCCCGGAATCCGCCACGACCGCGGCGAGCAGCCGCACGAACGCCCGCGCCAGCCGCTCGCCCGTCTCCTTGTCGAACAAGTCCGTGCTGTACTCGGCGATTCCGTCGATCCCCGCCGGGGTGCCGTCGTCCGCGCGGCGCTCGCTCAGGTAGAGCGACAGATCGAAGCGAGCGGCACCGGTCTCGACGATCTCGCGGCCCGCCTCGATCCCGGGCAGCCGCAGCGACGTCTGCTCGCCGTGCCCGGTGAACGCCAACACCACCTGGAACAAGGGGTGATGGGCCAGCGTCCGCCGCGTGCCGAGCGCATCCACCAGAACGTCGAACGGCACGTCCTGATGCGCGTACGCCGCGAGATCGAACTCCCGTGTCCGGCCGACCAGTTCACGGAAGGTGGGGTTGCCCGACGTATCGGTGCGCAGCGCGAGGCTGTTGACGAAGAACCCGACCAACTCGTCCAGCCTGCTGTCCGGCCGCCCGGCGACGGGCGTCCCGATCGTCACGTCCGTCCCCGAACCGAACCGCGTGAGCAGCGCGGCAAGTCCCGCCTGCACCACCATGAACAGGGTCGCCTTCGACTCGGAGGCAAGCCGGGTCAGGCCCGCGTGCAGGTCCGCGTCGATCGTGAACCCGGCCCTCTCTCCGCGCCCGGTCGGCTCGGCGGGGCGCGGACGGTCGAGCGGCAGGGGCAACTCGGCAGGCGCACCGGCCAATGCCTTGCGCCAGAAAGCGATGTCACGCCCCATCAGGCTGTCCGCGTCCGACGCGTCCCCCAGCGTCTCGCGCTGCCACTGCGCGAAGTCGGCGTACTGGAACGGCAGTTCGGAGAAGCCTGGTTCGGTGTCGGCGACGCGCGCCGCGTACGCCGTCTCCAGGTCCCGCATCAGCGGCGCCATCGACCAGCCGTCGACCGCGATGTGATGTGCCACGAGCGACAGCACATGCGTCTCGGCGTCCAGCTCGAACAGGGTCGCGCGAAGCGGGAGTTCGGCCGCGAGGTCGAACCGCTGCCGGGCGGCCTCGGTCAGGCGCGCGGCGAGTTCCCCGGCGGTCGTCGGAACGATTGCCAGCTCCACGTCCCGGGCATCCACGATCCGCTGGTACGGAGTGCCCTGGAAGTCGGGGTACAGCGTCCGCAGCGACTCGTGCCGCGCCACCAGGTCACCGAGAGCCGCCCGCAACGCCTCCCGGTCCAACGGGCCCGACAAGCGCAGCGCCCACGGCACGGTGTACGTCCCGTTGCCCGCGTCCAGCCGGCTCAGGAACCACAGCCGCTGCTGGGCGTACGACAACGGAATCGGCGCGTAACCCCTCTCGTACGCGGCAAGTTGGGGTCGCGCTTCGGCGTGCGCCTCCTCGGCCCGCAGCCTCTCGGCGAGGGCCGCCGGCGTCGGTGCCTCGAACACCGCCCGCACCGGCAACGCCGTACCGAACGCACCCCGGACCCGGTCCGTGAGCCGCATCGCCAGCAGGGAATCACCGCCGAGGTCGAAGAACCCGTCGTCCACGCCGACTTGATGCGCCGCGACCCCGAGCAACTCCGCGAACACCCCGCACAGGATCTCCTCCTGCGGCGTACGCGGCGCCCGGCCTGTGCGACCGCCCGCCGTCACGGGCTGCGGCAGCGCGGCCCGGTCCACCTTGCCGTTCGCGGTCAACGGCAGCCGCGCCAGGGACACTACCGCCGCCGGGACCATGTGCTCGGGCAACGTACGAGCCGCGCGCCGACGCAACTCCTCCGCGTCCAGGCCCTGTCCGACGGCGTACGCGACCAGCCGGCCGTCCCGCACGACCACGACGGCCTTCTCGACGCCCTCCTGTCGAGCGAACGCGGCCTCCACCTCGCCGAGTTCGATCCGGAACCCGCGCACTTTGACCTGGTCGTCCGCCCGACCCACGTACTCCAACTCGCCGTTCACCGACCAGCGCGCCAAGTCCCCCGTCCGGTACATCCGTTCACCCGGCCCACCGAACGGATCCGCCACGAACCGGCCCGCCGTCAGCCCCGCCCGCCCCACATAACCCCGCGCGAGCCCGGCCCCGGCGACGTACAACTCCCCTGCCACCCCCGGCGGCACGACCCGCAACCCGGCGTCCAGCACATACGCCCGCAGGTCGGGAATCACCTCCCCGATCCGTCCCCTGCCGTCCCTGACCACCTCCGCTGTGAGCGGCAGCCCGGTCACATGGACGGTCGTCTCGGTGATCCCGTACATGTTCACGAGCACCGGGGCGTCCTGCGGATACCGGCCGAACCACTCGACCACCGCGCCCGGATCCAGCGCCTCCCCGCCGAACACGACATACCGCAACGCCAACCGCCCCCGCAGCTCCGGCGCCGCCGCGTCCGCCCGCAACAACTCCCCGAACGCCGACGGCGTCTGGTTCACCACCGTCACCCGCTCGCGCACGAGCAGCCGCAAGAACTCCCCCGAGTCCCGGCTGACCTCGAACGGCACCACCACCAGTGTCCCGCCATGCAGCAACGCCCCCCACAGTTCCCACACCGAGAAGTCGAAGGCGTACGAGTGGAAGAGCGTCCACACGTCGCCCGGCCCGAAGTCGAACCAGCGACGGGTGGCGGAGAGCAGCCGCACGACGTTGCTGTGGGGGATCGCTACGCCCTTGGGGCGGCCGGTGGATCCGGAGGTGTAGATGACGTAGGCGGTGGTGGATGGGTGGCTGAGCCACTGGACCGCCTGGGGCGGGGTGGCTGGCGGGGGAGTGGTCGAGTGGCTCAGCCACTGGTCCACGGGTGGTGTGGAGGCGGGCGAGTGGCTGAGCCACTCATCCACTCGGGTGGGATCGGCCGTGGCTGTGCTGGATGACTGGCTCAGCCACTCATCCACAGGCCACTCGGCCACCGCCCCAACCCGCACCACCGGCACCTCACACCCGGTCGGTACCTCCACCCCGTCCCCGGCGAGCAGCAGTACCGGCCGCGAGTCGGCCAGCATGAACGCCAGCCGTTCCGCCGGATACGCCGGGTCCATCGGCACGTACCCGGCGCCTGCCTTCAGCACCGCCAGGACCGCGACCACCAGCTCGGCGGAGCGCGGCAGGGCGAGGGCCACGAGCCGTTCGGGGCCGGCGCCGTGAGCGGTGAGGAGGGAGGCGAGGCGGGTGGAGTATGCGTCGAGGGCCGAGTATGTGAGGCGGGTGTCGTTGTGGACGACGGCCGTCGCGTCGGGGGTGCGGGCCGCCTGCTGGGCGAAGAGGCCGGGGAGCGTGGCGTCGGGCGATTCGAGGGCGGCCGGTGCGGGCGGCAGCAGGCGTTCCCGTTCGCCGGGCAGCAGTGCCTCGATCTCGCCGACCCGCCGCGACACGTCACCGGCCAGCGCCGCGAGGACCACGGCGAAGCGGTCGAGGAGTCGGCGGGCGCCGGGCTCGTCGTAGGCGTCGGGGCGGTAGGAGAGGCGCAGGGCGAGGCGACGGGCGGGGAGGACGGCGAGGGTGAGGGGGTAGTGGGTGGCGTCGCGGCCCGTCAACTGACGTACGGGGGAGTCGCTTTGGGCGCCGGGATGGTTCTCGAAGGCGAGCAGCGTGTCGAAGAGGTCACCGACGTCGGCGGCCCGGCGGATGTCGGCGAGCCCGAGATACTGGTGGGGCAGGAGTCCCGCCTGCCGCGACTGGAGCCCGGTGAGAAGGTCGGCGACGGTCGCGTGCTCGTCCCAACGCACCCGCAGCGGCACAGTGTTGATGCAGAACCCGACCATCGAGGCGACGTTCCGCAGCTCGGGCGGGCGCACTGACACCGTCTGCCCGAACACCGCCTCGGACCGCCCCGTGAGCCGACCGAGGAGTACACCCCAGGCGCCCTGGACAAGGGTGTTGAGGGTGACGCCGAGGGAACGGGCCGTGCGTTCGGCCTGGTTGGTGAGATCCTCGGGCAACTCGACGATCAACTCGTGCGGCAGCACAGGGGCCGTGGGGACGCCGGGTGCGAGGTGGGTCGGCGCGTCGAGGCCGAACAGCTCGTCGTGCCACGCCTGTTCGGCGGCCGGACGGTCCTGGCGGGCCAGCCACGCCACGTAGTCCCGGTACGGCGGCACGGGTGGGAGCGCGGTCGGGTGTTCGCCCGCGTACAGGGCGGCGAGCTCGCGGGTGAGGAGCTGCTTGGACCAACCGTCCAGCAGAATATGGTGGTTGGTGATGATCAGCCGGTGCAGCTCAGGGCCGAGCCGGACGAGCAGGTAGCGCAGCAGCGGCGGCCTGGAGAGGTCGAAGCGCCGGGCGCGCTCCTCGTCGAGGAGGCGCTGCCAGGCGGCGTCCCGCTCGGAGTCGCCGTGCGAGGACAAGTCGGCCTCGGCCCAGGGCAGTTCGACGTCCGTGGGGACGATCTGTACCGGCGCTCCCGCCTCCCGGCGCCGGAAGCAGGCGCGCAGGTTGGGGTGCCGGTCGAGGAGCGCCTGACCGGCGGCGCGTACGGCGGCCGGGTCGACCTTGCCGGTCAACTCCAGTACCTGCTGGGCCGCGTAGACGTCGGGACTGCCCTCGTCGTCGTACAGGGCGTGGAAGAGCAGCCCTTCTTGCAGAGGCGACAGGGGTAGGACATCCGCGATTCCGGACCGGGTCACCGGGGGTTACCTCCACTCGCTGCCGAACTCGGCTTCGAGTTCGTCGATCTCTGCTTGGGACAGGGACACCAGGGGCAGGTCGGACGGCGTGTGTCCGCCTGCCGAGCCGGTGCGGCTCAACTCGTCGAGCGCCGCGCACCACAGGTCGGCGAGGGCCTCGACCTCGGCCTCGGACCAGATGCCGGGCGCCCAGGACCACACGGCCCGCAGTCCGTCGTCATCGGCGACGACGGTGACCTCCAGGCCGTGCGCGACGGGGAGCCGGGGATCGTGCGCGGCACCGAGCGCCAGATCGCCGGGGAGTTCGTCGGGGACGGACGCCCAGTCGTTCGTGGGGAGTTCGCGCGTCGCACGGCCCAGGTAGTTGAACCCGACCTGAGACGCCGGGAGTTGGGCGAGTGCGGCGCCCGCCTCCGGGTGGAGGTGCCGCAGCACGCCGTACCCGATGCCGTGATCCGGTACGGCCCGCATCTGTTCCTTGACCGCCCGCAACACCCCTGCGGCGTCGGAGAGTTCGACGTCAGCGAGGTCGAGTCGGGCCGGTGCGACGCTGGTGAACCAGCCGACCGTGCGCGACAGGTCGACGTCCTCGAACAGGTCCTCCCGGCCGTGCCGTTCGACGTCCACCAGCAGCGCCGGACGCCGGTCCCAGCGGGTGAACGCGAGGGCGAGAGCGGTGAGCAGAACGTCGTCGGGACCGGCGTGGAAGGCGGCCGGGACCGTGGTGAGCAGGTCGGTGGCCGGCTCGGGCGGAATGACGCGGGTGAGGTGCCGGACGGCGCCGACGACGTCCCGCGCCGGGTCGGGGGAGCGGTCGTCGGACGCGGGGTGGTCCAACAGGCGTCGCCAGACCTCCAGTTCAGGGAGCCGCTTCTCCGCCTCGCCCTCCAGCAGACGCGCCCACTGCCGGAACGGCGTTCCCTTCGGCGGCAGTTGCTCTCCACGCCACGCTGCGGCGAGGTCGGCGCGGAGGATGCCCCAGGAGACGCCGTCCACGGCGAGGTGGTGAACCGTGAGCAGGAGCCGCCCCTGCCGTCCGGGCCCGGCGTCGTACCAGGCCGCCCGCACCAACTCGCCCTGCTCTGGCGCGAGATGGTCGGCCTTGAGGTCCTCCGGGCTGGTGACCCGTTTCACCGCGACCCGCACGCTGCCCGGCGCGGGGATGCCGGCCGACCAATCGGCGCCGACCCGCATCCGCAGCACGTCATGGTGGTCGACGACGGCCTGGAGCGCGGCGGTGAGACTCCGCTCGTCGGCACCGACCGGCGTGACGAGCACCGCAGACTGGCTGAACTGACCCATGGGGCCGCCGCGTTCACGCAGCCGGTGCATCGCCGGAGTGAGCGGAACGGCTCCCGTCGCCGACTCCTGAGCAGGCCCGCGCGAGGCGGCCGGACGGGAGGCCGCGATTGCGGCGAGGGCCGCGACCGTACGGTGCTCGAACACGTCACGCGGGCTCAGCCGCAGCCCCGCGGCGAGCGCCCTGCTGACGAGGTCGATGGACGCGATGCTGTCCCCGCCGAGGTCGAAGAAGCCGTCGTCCAGGCCGACTTCACGGCCCAGCACCCCGGCGAACAGGTCGCGCAGCACCCTCTCCGCCGCAGTGCGCGGCGCACGTTCACCACCGCGCTCGACCACCGGCGCCGGAAGGGCGTCCCGGTCCAGCTTGCCGTTCGCCGTCATCGGCAGGGCGTCCAGCACCACGAGCGCCTCGGGCACCATGTGCTCGGGCAGCCGCCGCGCCGCGTGCGCCCGTACGTCCGCCGCGTCCAGCAGGGCCGCGCCCACGAGATACCCCACCAACCGCCTTACGCCAGGCCGGTCTTCGCGCACGACGACCGCTGCCTGCTCGACCCCGTCGTACGACGTGAGCGCGCCCTCGATCTCGCCGGGCTCGATCCTGAGCCCCCGGATCTTCAGCTGACCGTCCGACCGTCCACGCAACTCCAGCGTCCCGTCGGCGCGTTGGACCGCCAGATCGCCGGTGCGGTACATCCGGCTGCCCGGCGGACCGTACGGATCGGCCACGAAACGCTCGCCGGTGAGAGCGGGCCGGTTGTGGTAGCCCCGCGCCACCTGGGCGCCCCCCACGTACAACTCGCCCTCCACGCCCGCCGGTACGGGGTTCAGGCGCCGATCCAGCACGTACGCCCGCGTGTTCCACATCGGCCGCCCCACCGGCACCGGCCCCGACGGGAGTTCGTCGCCCGGCTCGATCCGGTGGTCCGTACAGCCCACCGTGAGCTCCGTCGGCCCGTAGTGGTTGATCAGCCGCACCCCGGGATGCTCCCGGCGCCACGCCCGCAGCGCCTCACCCACCAGGGCCTCGCCGCCCAGCATGAACTCCTCGGCCGGAGAGATGTCGTGCGGCAGCACGGGGAGGAGGGCGAGGTGGCTCGGGGTGGCCTTGAGGAACGTCAACCGCCGGTCGCCCGCCTCGTGTACGGCCGCGATGTGCACCTGGCCGCCCGCCGCGAGCGCGCCGTGCAGCGTCGTCACCGTCGCGTCGAACGACATCGTCGCGTGCAGGAGCGACGCCCCCCTCAGGCTCGGATACTCCTCGACACAACGGGCCACGTAGTTCGTGAGGTTGCGGTGCTCGACCACAACACCCTTGGGGCGACCGGTGGTTCCGGAGGTGTAGATCAGATAGGCGGCGTCGGCCGGACCCGGATCGGCCAACTCGCCTTCCCCGCCCGTGGCGTCGGGGCTCACGACCGGGCAGCCGACGTCCATCCGGTCCCGAGAGATCACGCACACAGGGTCCGCGTCCACCAGCAAGTACGCCGTCCGCTCGGCCGGGTGCTCCGGGTCGAGCGGCAAGTAGGCGGCGCCCGACTTGAGTACGGCCAGGACGGCCACGGCGATGTCGACGGAACGGGGGAGCGAGAAGGCGACGACGCGTCCCGGTCCGGCACCGGACGCGATCAGGGCGCGCGCCAAGCCGTCCGAGCGTGCCGCGAGTTGGCGGTACGTCAGTTCGCGCTCGGCGTCCGTCACGGCTGCCGCGTCAGGGCGCCGCGCGGCCTGCTCCTCGAACATGCGCGGGAACGTCGTCTCCGGGACGTCCCGCCCGGTGTCGTTGAACTCCTCGACGATACGGCGGCGTTCGTCCGTCCCCAGGATCTCCAGCGCGCCGATGGGGTGGTCCGGGTTGTCGACTGCCGCCCGCAGCAACCGTTCCAGCCGTACGACGAGGTCCTCGGCCGTGCGGCGGTCGAACAGGTCCGCGCTGTACTGGAGGAACCCCGCGATACCGGCCGGGGATCCGTCCGACGCCCTCAACTCACCCAGGTTGAACGTGAGATCGACCTTCGTGGCACCGGTCTCCACCGCGATCGGCGTCGCCTGGAGACCCGGGAGCCGCAACTCCGGTTCGCTCGGCCGGAATGCCAGCATCACCTGGAACAGCGGATGCCGGGCCAGCGAACGCGGCGGCGCGAGCGCCTCGACCACCTGCTCGAACGGGAGATCCTGGTGCGCGTGCGCCGCGAGGTCGGTCTCCCGCACGCGTCCGAGCAGCTCCCGGAAACCGGGGTCGCCCGACGTGTCCGTCCGCAGCACCAGCGTGTTGAGGAAGCAGCCGACCAGGTCGTCGAGCACCTCGTCCGCCCGCCCCGCGACCGGCGTCCCGATCGGGATGTCGCTCCCCGCGCCGAGCCGGGTCAACAACGCGGCGAGCGCGGCCTGGACGACCATGAACGGAGTCGTCCCCGTCTCCCCGGCCAACGTCCGTATCCGCCCGTGCAGTTCAGGGCCCAACCGCACGGCCACATCCCCGCCCCGATGCGTCGCCCGAGCCGGCCTGGGCCGATCAACCGGCAGCGCCAGCTCATCAGGCACCCCCGCCAACGCCCGCGTCCAGTACTCGACCTGCGGCCCCACCACCTCCCTGTCCCCCAGCAACTCCGCCTGCCACGCCGCGAAGTCCCCGTACTGCACAGCCAACGGCGCCCACCCCGGAGCCCGCCCCGCCGACCTGGCCGCATACGCGGTCGCGAGATCCCGCGCCAGCGGCTCCAGCGACTGTCCATCGGCCGCGATGTGATGCAGCACGAGCAACAGAACGTGCTCCTTGGGCCCGACCACGATCAGATGGGCCCGGATCGGCAAGTCCTCGCCCAGCCGGAACTCCCGAGCGGCAAGCGCGGAGAGGCGAGCGGAGAGAGTGGCGGAGAGGCCGAGTGGCTGAGCCACTGATCCAGCTGCCGCGCCGACTGCCGCGCCAGCCCGGGTGGTCGACTGGCCCAGTGGCTGATCCACTGCGCCAGCGCTCTGCGGGGTGGCCTGGTGGCCGAGTGGCTCATCCACTTGCCCAGCCGCCGCGCCGACCGAGGTGGTCAACTGGCCGAGTGGTTCATCCACTGCACCGGCACCAGCACCGGCCGCCGCCCCGGCCCCGGACGCAGTGGCCCGGTGGCCGAGTGGCTCATCCACTCGCCCAGCCACCTCAACCCCCACCACCTCAACCCCCACCCGAACCCTCCCCACCCCCACCACCCGCTGGCAAGGCACCCCACCCCCCGCCGGATAAACCGTCCGCAACACCTCATGCCGCCCCACCACATCCCCCAACGCCTCCTCCAGCACCCCCACATCAACCCCGCCCCCCACCAACCGCACAGCCAACGGCACGTGATACGCCGCCCCCGCCCCCTCCAGCCGGTCGAGGAACCACAACCGTCGCTGGGCGGAGGACAGCGGAGCGTCCACCGCGCCCCGCCGGAGGAGAGGCCGCGGAGCCGTGTGCGCGGCAGCGCCGTTCAGCAGCTCGGCGAGCCCCGCCGGAGTGGGGGAGGCGAAGATGTCACGCAGGGCCGGCGACACCCCGAGGGCATCCCGCACCCGCCCCGCCAGGCGCAACGCGAGGAGGGAGTGGCCGCCGAGGGCGAAGAAGCTGGTGTCGGGGCTCACCGCCGGGACGTCGAGGACGTCCGCGAAGAGGCCGCAGAGGGTTTCCTCCAGAGGGGAGCGGGCCGCGCGGCCCGGGGCGGCGGAGGCCGGCGGCGTGGGGAGGGCGCGGAGGTCGAGCTTGCCGTTGGGGGTGAGGGGGAGGCGCGCGAGGGGGACGACGGCGGCGGGGACCGCGTACTCGGGGAGGCGGGCGGCCAGATGGGCGCGCAGCTCCTCCGGGTCCGCCTGCGACACGGCGTATCCGATCAGCCGTTCGCCCCGGACGAGCACCACCGCCTGCGTCACCCCGGGATGTTCCGCGAGGGCCGCTTCGACCTCGGCTGGTTCGATGCGGAAGCCGCGGAGTTTGAGCTGGGAGTCGGTGCGGCCGTGGAACTCCAGTTCGCCGGCGCCGGTCACGCGGACCCGGTCGCCGGTGCGGTACATACGGGCGCCGACGGGTCCGCAGGGGTCGGCGACGAAGCGTTCGGCGGTCGCGCCGGGCCGGCCGAGGTAGCCGCGGGCGACCCCGTCCCCGGAGAGGTACAACTCCCCGACGACGCCCCGGGGTACGGGCCGCAGCGCCGGGTCGAGGACGTGGGCGCGCATGCCGTCCAAGGGCCGTCCGATCGGCAGCGAGTCCGGCACCGAACTCCCGGCGGAGCAGGGGCGGTTCGTGGCGAAGGTGGTCGTCTCGGTGGGCCCGTACCCGTTCGTGACGGTCACCCCGGGGCACGCCTCCAGCACCCGCCGCACGGCCCCCGAGGGCACCGCCTCACCCCCGGCCCACACCTCCCGCAACCCCGCGAAACACCCGGGGTCCTCCTCGGCGGCGAGCCGGAACAACCCGGCGGTGAGCCAGACACCGGTCAGACCATGACGCTCCGTCAACTCCCGTACGGAGAAGGCGTCGACGGGTACACCGGCCTCGGCGACGACAGCGGTCCCGCCCCCGAGGAGCGGCACCCACATCTCGTACGTGGAGGCGTCGAAGGCGGTCGGCGAGTGCACGAGGACCCGGGCGTGACCGCCGCCCGCGAACGCCGAGTCCCGGGCCAGGGAGACGACGTCGTGATGGGTGACGGCGACCCCTTTCGGCGTGCCGGTCGAGCCCGACGTGTAGCTGACATAGCCGAGTTGACGGTCCATCACCGCAACCTCGGGCCGGACGTCCGGCTCGTCCAGCAGCGAAGGGTCACCCGTCCGCACGACGCTCAGCCCGGCGTACGGCGCCTCGCCCCCGTCGGTCAACAGGAGCCGTGCGCCGGTCTCTTCGAGGATCTGGACGGTGCGCGCGGGCGGCGCGGACGTGTCGAGCCCGACGTACGCGCCCCCCGCTTTGAGGACGGCGAGCAGCGCGACGAGGAGTTCGGGGGAGCGGGGTACGAGGACGGCGACGCGTTCCTCGCGCTGTACGCCCAGGCGCAGGAGCCGATGGGCGAGCCGGTTGGCGCGGCGGTCCAACTCGGCGTAGGAGAAGGTGCGTTCACCCTGTACGACGGCCTCGGCGTCCGGCGTCGCGGCGACTCGGGCCGCGAACAGGCCGGGGATGCTGCCCCCGGCGCCCGTCGCGGAGGCCCCGATGAGGGTCGACTCCTCGCCGGGCAGGGTGGGGACGACCCGTCCGACGAGGGCGCCCGGTGTGCGCACGGCCTCCGCGAAACGTTCCAGGAAGTGGACGAACCTCCGCTGGTGGGCGGCGAGTCCGGGTTCCGTGTACTGCTCGGTGCCGGCGTCGAAGTCGACGCGGACTCCGTTGCCGTCGGCGCGGTCGTAGACGTTGACGGCGAGATCCTCGACCGGCCCCGTGGACAGGTTGTGACGGGTCGTCGGGTACGGGCCGAACCTCAACTCCGGCCCGAACGCCATGATGTTGACGACCGGCCCGAAGAACCGCCGCCCGCCCTCCGGCCACTCCAACTCCCGGCGCAGCTCCTCGCCCCGGTACCGCTGGTGGGCGAGCAACTCCCGGGTGGCGTCGGCGGTTTCGCGCACGAGGTCGGCGGCGAGGGCGTCGGGGCGTACGGGGATGCGCAGCGGGAGGACGTTGGACGCCATGCCCGGGGTGGCGAGTTCGGCCGGGGACGTGCGGGCGGTGACGGCGAGCCCGAGGACGATCTCCTCGGCGCCGGTCATCGCGTGCAGGTACGCGGCGGTCGCGGCGAGGACGACCCGGGACCAACGGGTGCCGGTCAAGTCGGCGGCGGCGTGGACGAGTTCACCGGTGACGTGGCTCGTACGGCGCAGGAAGCGCCCGGAGACGCGGGGCGGCCGGGACGAGAGGCTCACCGGGTCGGGCCGGTCGGCGAGGGCGCGGTGCCAGTACGCGCGGTCCGCCTCACCGTCGTAAGCGTCATCGGCGGCGAGCAGCGGCCCGAGCGGCGCGTCCGGAACGCCGGCCGCGTCGACGCCCTCCACCAGTGCCGTGTACGCCGCGGCCACCCGCCCCGCGATCAGCGAACAGCTGAACCCGTCCACGGCGATGTGGTGATACGCCTGGTACCAGACCCAGTGCCCGTCCCCCGCCCGCAGCAACGCGTACCGGAACAGGGGCCCTTGCTCCAGATGGAACGGCACGGCGAAGTCCCGCTCCATCCACTCCCGGGCGGCCTCGATCCCGTCGACCTCCACGACCGGCATGGACCATGAGACCTCCGGATCGACCAACAGCCCCACGCCCTCGGCGTCTTCGACGAACCGTGAGCGCAACGTCTCGGTGGCCGCGACGACTTGACGTACGGCGGCCTGGAGCAGACCGGGGTCGACGGTGCCATGGATCTCGGTGAACTCGCCGACGTTGTACGCGGCGTCACCCCCGTCGAGCCGCGTTCCGAACCACATGGACCGCTGAGCGGCGGACGGGACAAGGCGTACGGTCATCGCTGAACTCTCCTGAGCGTGGGGTCCGTTGGAGGCCGGAAAACTCAACGAGCCACTCCCGAACGCGCCGCCCCCGTATGAACGTCAGCCGTATGACCCGCCCCCGAACGCGCCTCCTCCGGCCGGGGCACTCCCGAACGAGCCGCCTCCGACCGCCCGACCCCCGAACCCCCCACTCCCACCCCCGCATTGCCCACCAACTCCGCCACCACCCGAGCCCCGTCAACCCCCTCCACCCCACCCGCACCCCCAGGCCAAGGCACCCGCAGCCACGGCTCAGCGGCCACCAGTCGGACATCCCGCTCCCGCCGAGCCCGCCCCCCACCCGTGATGTTCAGCAGCACGACCTCGTCGCGCCGGACTTTCCCCGCCCGAACGGCCTCCGCCAGCGCGGCGACCGCGACCCCCGCACCCGGCTCGATGTCGATCCCCTCGGTCTCCTCGAAGAGCGCCATGCCGGCCAGCGCACCGGAGTTGTCGACGCACAACACGTCACCCCCGCTCTCGACGAGCGCTTCCCGCACCCCACCCCGAACGGCGAACGGCGGGCGCCGATTGGTGAGTTCACGGGCGAGAGGTTCACGCTCACGGTCGGCGGGAGCAGCACCGCCCCCGTGCCAGGCCTCGAACAGCGGCGCGAACGGCGCGTTCTGACACATCATCAGTCGAGGCAGGCGTTCCCCGCGGGCCCGCACCCGCCCGGCCGCCTCATGCACCCCGAGCGCCCCGGTACCGCTGCCGACCGCCTGGACGTACACCTCCGGCAACCCCCCGATCGCCTCAACTGCCGCCAGCAGCACGGCCCCAAGCCCGTCCCGCCGCCCCACGTTGCGTGAACCCCCCTCGGCCCGGTGCCCGGGAAGCGCGGAGAGCAGATCGGCGCAGGCGATGGCGTCGCTGTACGTCGCGGGCCCGTCGAGGACGACGATCCGCACACACGGGTCGAGCGGCCCCGGGAAGCGCATGGCGTCGAGCGCCGACGCGGGAACGACGATGAGACAGGGGACCTGGTGGAGGGTCGCCGCCCAGGCGAACGCGGCGGCCGTGTTGCCCGCCGAGGGAATCACCAGGACGGGCGGGTCGGCGGGCAGCCTGCCGAGCACGGTGTACGCCTCAAGATCCTTGAACGTGCAGGTCGGCAGGTGCGCGCCGCGCTCCGGCCAGTGCCCGTTGAAGGCGGTCCACAGCCGGTCGAGTCCGAGCCTGCGCCCGAGCTTCTCGGCGCGCAGGACGACGGGACCGGGTACGTCGGGGAAGGTACGCACGACCGGCAGCAGCGAGGCGAACCGGAACAGCCCGGTACGCGGCGCCTCAAAAGAAGCCGCACCGAAAGAAGCCGCACCGAAAGGGGTCTCGTACTCGGCGCGCAGGAACGCCGGTTCGTGCGCGCGGGTGCAGTCGAGGATCAGCCCATCGTCCGCGTGCCGCGCCCCGCAGGAGGAGCAGACGAGCGAGTAATGCCGATTTCCCGCGTGTACTGAGGGGCGTACTCGGGACATTGCCTTGCCTTCCGCAGGTCGTTCTTCGCCTTTCAATTGCATCCGGGACTCAGCAAATAACGGGAGGACCACGCATTGCGGTTGGCCCAACGGTCGGTTGACATCTGGTGCTTGGTCAAGGAGTGGTATAGACCGGCTGATTGTTCAGTTCCGCTTCATTTCCCCTTCTCAGACAGGGTGCCGAGGGTGTGTTAGCTCAGACCTGACACGGTTCCGTGACGAGAGGACGGCTGGAGAGATGAGCGACAGGCCGACACGGTCACGGCTTCCGTGGCTGCCATCCGAGGGCCCGGTTCGTTTTCTTCCGCGCATCGGAGAAACGGCCTCGGTCCAATGGTTTTCGGGGAATGAGAACGGGGAATACTCGTTGCCCGATCCGGAATCGCTGCGCACCGCGTACCGGAAAATGGTCGTCGGCCGCCGCTTCGACGCGCAGGCCACCGCCCTCGCCCGGCAGGGCCGCCTCGCGGTCCACCCCTCCAGCCTCGGCCAGGAGGCGTGCCAGATCGGCGCCGCCCTCGCCCTGCGCCCCACCGACTGGCTCTTCCCCACCTACCGCGACTGCGTCGCCCTGGTCGGCCGGGGCATCGACCCCGTCGAGGCGCTCACCCTGCTGCGCGGCGACGCCCACTGCGGGTACGACCCCGTCGCGCACCGCACCGCCCCCCAGTGCACCCCGCTCGCCACCCACACCGCCCACGCCACCGGCCTCGCCCACGGCGAACGCCTCAAGGGCACCGACACCATCGCCCTCGCCCTCCTCGGCGACGGCGCCACCAGCGAGGGCGACTTCCACGAAGCGCTGGGCCTGGCAGGGGTGTTGAAGGCGCCGGTGGTCTTCCTCGTGCAGAACAACGGGTACGCCATCTCGGTGCCGTTCGCCGCACAGAGCGCCGCACCGGCCCTCGCGTACAAGGGAGTCGGCTACGGCGTCCGCTCCGAACAGGTCGACGGGAACGACGCCGTCGCCCTGATCGCCGTACTGCGCAAGGCCGTTGAGAGCGCACGTGCCGGAGGCGGGCCCTGGCTGGTCGAGGCGCACACCTACCGCATGGCCGCGCACACCAGCGCCGACGACCCCTCCCGCTACCGGTCCGCCGAGGAGGCCGAGGCGTGGCGGGACCGGGACCCTGTCGAGCGGCTGGAGTCGTGGCTGATGGAGCGTCAACTCCTCACGCCGGACGAGGTGGTGGAGATCGCCGCCGAGGCGGAGGCGTACGCGGCCGACGTGCGCGTACGGCTCGCCGAGGACCCGGTGGTCGACCCGCGCGGCCTCCTCGACCACGTCTTCGGTACGCCCACCCCTCAACTCGTCGAACAGCGCGCCGTGTTGGAGGGCTGCTGAGATGACCGCCACGACCATGGCCAAGGCCCTCAACACCGCCCTGCGGGACGCCCTGCGCGCCGACGAACGCGTTCTTGTGTTCGGCGAGGACGTCGGGCGGCTCGGCGGCGTCTTCCGCGTCACCGACGGGCTCACCGCCGACTTCGGTGAACACCGCTGCTTCGACACGCCCGTTGCCGAGTCCGGGATCGTCGGGCTCGCCGTCGGGCTCGCCATGGCCGGGTTCCGGCCGGTCGTGGAGATGCAGTTCGACGCGTTCGCCTACCCGGCGTTCGAGCAGATCGCCTCCCACGTCGCCAAACTCCGCAACCGGACGCGCGGGGCGCTCTCCCTGCCGATCGTCCTGCGCGTCCCGTACGGGGGCGGCATCGGCGGGGTCGAGCATCACAGCGACTCCAGCGAGGCGTACTACGCCCACACCGCCGGGCTCAAGGTCGTCACCCCGGCCACCGTCGGCGACGCGTACTCCCTCCTGCGCGAGGCCATCGACGACCCCGACCCCGTCGTCCTCCTCGAACCCAAACGGCACTACTGGACCAAGGAGGACGTCGAACTCCCGCTGCGCGCCGAGCCGTTCGGCACCGCCGCCGTCCGCCGCGCCGGGAGCGACGTCACGCTCGTCGCGTACGGGCCCGCCGTCGCCGTCGCCCTCGCCGCCGCCGAGGAGGCCGCCGAGGAGGGGCTGGACGTCGAGGTGCTCGACCTGCGGACGGTCGTTCCCCTCGATGACGCCGGGCTCGTCAACTCCGTACGGCGGACCGGGCGTTGCGTCGTCGTCCACGAGGCGCAGGGGTTCGCCGGGGTGGGCGCGGAGATCGTCGCCCGCGTCCAGGAGAGGTGCTTCGACGCGTTGCGGGCGCCCGTGCTGCGGGTCACCGGGCTGGACGTGCCGTATCCGCCGCCGCTGCTCGAACACGCCCATCTGCCCGACGCCGCGCGGGTGTTGGCGGCGCTCCGGCGCGTCCACCCCGAGCCGGTGCGCCGCCCCGAACGCACCTTCCGCCTGCCCGACGTGGGGGAGGGGCTCACCGAGGCCGAGGTCGTCGAATGGCTGGTCCGCGTCGGGGACCGGGTCACCCACGACCAGCCTCTCGTCGAGGTCGAGACGGCCAAGTCCCTCGTGTCACTGCCCAGTCCGTACGCCGGGGTGGTGACCGCGCTGCACTCCGCCGCCGGCGCGGCGGTCGAGGTGGGGGCACCGCTCGTGTCGGTCGCCGAGGCCCCGCCCACGCAGCAGCCCCCGAGGCCCGACAGCACCCCCGCACCCCCGCCCGCCGCCAACAGGCCCACCACGGACGCCGGTTCGGGCGCGGTCCTCACGGGCTACGGCACGGGCCGCACCCCGAAGACCACAGCGGTCGCCGCGCAGAACGCCGGGATCACCCCGGACACCCCTGCCCTGACGTCGGAAACCCCAAGCTTCACCCCGGCCCCCGAAACCCCCCGCCTCACCCCGAACACCCCCTCCCGCACCCCCCTCAACCGCGCCACCGCCGACAAGTTCCTCCGCGCCCAGCGCGACACCCCCGCCGTCACCATCTGGGCCGACACCGACGCGACCCGCATCCTGGCCCGTAAGCAGTCCGAAGGGGTCGGCCTCCTCGCCCTCTTGGCCGAGGCAGCCGTCAAGGCCCTGGAGAAATACCCCGAGTTCAACTCACGGATCGACCCCGACCGGGGTGAACTGATCCAACTCCCGCACATCAACCTGGCGTTCGCGGCCCAAACCCCCAACGGCCTCGCGGCCCCGGTGGCGAGGAACGCCGGCACCCTCCCCCTGAAGGACCTCGCCGCGGAACTCACCCGCCTGACAGCCCTGGCCCGCACGGACACCCTGCCCCCCGACCACCTCACGGGCGGCACCTTCACCCTCAACAACTACGGCCCCCTGGGCGTCGACGGCGCGACCCCCCTCCTCAACCACCCCCAGACGGCGATGCTCGGCGCCGGCCGCCTCACGGACCGCCCCTGGGCGGTGAACGGCGAAGTCACCGTCCGCACGACCCTCCCCCTCTCCCTCACCTTCGACCACCGCACATGCGACGGCGCGACAGCGGCAGCCTTCCTCCACCACACCATCAGCACACTCACACAGGGATAGAACCGCCCCTCCCGAGACCACCCCCCAGACCACCCCCCGCCGGACCCCTGCGCGAGCCCCCGGCCTGCCCCTCCCGAGACCCCCCGCCGGACCCCTGCACGAGCCCCCCAGCCCGCCGCCCAAAGCCCCCTCAGCACTCGATGATGTTCACCGCCAGCCCACCCCGAGCCGTCTCCTTGTACTTCACGCTCATGTCCGCCCCCGTCTCCTTCATCGTCTTGATGACCTTGTCCAGAGACACCTTGTGCGACCCGTCCCCCCGCATCGCCATCTTCGCCGCGGTCACCGCCTTCACCGCGGCCATCCCGTTCCGCTCGATGCACGGGATCTGCACGAGCCCGCCCACGGGATCGCAGGTGAGCCCGAGATTGTGCTCCATGCCGATCTCGGCGGCGTTCTCGACCTGCTCAGGAGACCCGCCGAGGACCTCGGCCAGCGCCCCCGCGGCCATGGAGCACGCGGACCCGACCTCCCCCTGACACCCCACCTCGGCCCCGGAGATGGACGCGTTCTCCTTGAACAGCATCCCGATCGCCCCGGCGGCGAGGAGGAAGCGGACGACGCCGTCCTCGTCCGCGCCGGGCACGAAGTCGATGTAGTAGTGCAGGACGGCGGGGATGATCCCGGCGGCGCCGTTCGTGGGCGCGGTGACGACCCGCCCGCCCGCCGCGTTCTCCTCGTTCACGGCCATGGCGTACAGCGTGATCCACTCCATGGCGCGGGCCAACGGATCGCCCTCGGCGCGGAGTTGACGGGCCGTCACGGCGGCGCGGCGGCGGACGCGCAGGCCCCCGGGGAGGATGCCCTCCCGCGACATGCCCCGCGATACGCACGCCTGCATGACCCGCCAGATCTCCAGCAGCCCGGCGCGGATCTCGTCCTCGGTGCGCCAGGCCCGCTCGTTCTCCAGCATCAGGGAGGAGATGGAGAGCCCCGTCTCCTTCGTCAGACGCAGGAGTTCGTCGCCGGTACGGAACGGATACTTCAGCGCCGTGTCGTCCAGCTTGATGCGGTCCGCGCCGACCGCCTCCTCGTCGACGACGAACCCGCCGCCCACGGAGTAGTAGGTCCGCGTGAGGATCTCGGCGCCGGAGGCGTCGTACGCCCAGAGGGTCATCCCGTTCGCGTGGTACGGAAGCGCCTTGCGGCGGTGCAGGATCAGATCGTCGTCGAAGGAGAACGCGATCTCCCGCTCGCCCAGCAGCCGCAGCGAACCGGTGGACTTGATGGCCTCGACCCGCTCGTCGGCGCCCTCGACGTCGACCGTGCGCGGCGAGTTGCCCTCCAGGCCGAGGAGTACGGCCTTCGGCGTGCCGTGCCCGTGCCCGGTCGCCCCCAGCGACCCGTACAGCTCCGTCCGCACGGACGCGACCGACCCGAGCACCCCCTCGCTCCGCAGCCGCCGCGCGAACATCCGCGCCGCCCGCATCGGACCGACCGTGTGCGAACTCGAAGGACCGATACCGACCGAGAACAGGTCGAACACGGAGATGGCCACGGGGACTCCAACCAGAAAGGACGCGGACACACGACACCGGATGCCACGCCGGGGACTACGAACACGGGCGGGGCGGCCCCAAGGACCCACCCCACCCAGGCGGAGGAGGCCCGAGGACCCACCCCCACCCCGGCGGAGGAGGCCCGAAGACCCACCCGCCCCGGCGGGACCGGCCCCGAGGCCCGCCCCGCCCGGACGGAAGCGGCCCCGAAGACCCACCCCCGCCCGACCGGCCGACCGGCCTACTTGCTCAGCGCCGGATACAGCGGACGCCGGTCCGCCAGCGCCTTCACCCGGATCCGCAGCGCCTCCGCGTCGTACACCGGCTTCAGCGCCTGCGCGATGACGTCCGCGACCTCGGTGAAGTCCTCGGCCGTGAAGCCACGGGTCGCGAGCGCGGGCGTCCCGATGCGCAGCCCGGACGTCACCATCGGCGGACGCGGGTCGTTGGGGACGGCGTTGCGGTTGACGGTGATGCCGACCTCGTGGAGCCGGTCCTCGGCCTGCTGCCCGTCGAGCGCGGACTCCCGCAGGTCGACGAGGATCAGGTGGACGTCGGTCCCACCGGACAGGACGTTCACCCCGGCCTGACGGGCGTCCTCGGCGGTGAGCCGCGAGGCGAGGATCCGCGCCCCCTCCACCGTACGCCGCTGCCGCTCCTTGAACTCCTCGGAGGCGGCGACCTTGAACGACACGGCCTTCGCGGCGATGACGTGCTCCAGCGGACCCCCCTGGAACCCGGGGAACACCGAGGAGTTGAGCTTCTTGGCGAACGACGACTTCGCGAGGATGATCCCCCCGCGCGGCCCGCCCAGCGTCTTGTGCGTCGTGGACGTCACCACATCCGCGTACGGCACCGGGTTGGCGTGCAGCCCCGCCGCGACGAGCCCGGCGAAGTGCGCCATGTCGACCCACAGGTACGCCCCGACCTCGTCGGCGATCCGCCGGAACTCCGCGAAGTCCAGCTCACGCGGGTAGGCGGACCACCCGGCGATGATCACCTTCGGCCGGTGCTCGCGCGCGAGCCGCTCCAGCTCCTCCATGTCGACGAGCCCGGTCTCGGGGGACACGTGGTAGGCGACGACATCGAACTGCTTGCCGGAGAAGTTGAGCCGCATCCCGTGCGTGAGGTGCCCGCCGTGCGCGAGGTCGAGCCCGAGGATCGTGTCCCCGGGCTGGGCCAGCGCGAAGAGAGCGGCCTGGTTGGCGGAGGCGCCGGAGTGCGGCTGGACGTTCGCGTACTCCGCCCCGAACAGCTCCTTCACCCGGTCGATGGCGATCTGCTCGGCGACGTCGACGTGCTCGCACCCGCCGTAGTAGCGCCGCCCCGGGTACCCCTCGGCGTACTTGTTGGTCAGGACGGACCCCTGCGCCTCCATGACGGCCAGCGGAGCGAAGTTCTCCGAGGCGATCATCTCCAGCGTCGACTGCTGCCGCCCGAGCTCGGCGTCGACGGCGGCGGCGATCTCCGGGTCCAACTCGTGCAGGGACGTGTTCAGGACAGACATGCGTACGACTCCTCAGCCGGCGGTGTAGGCGGTGTACTCGTCGGCGGACAGCAGGTCGTCCGGCTCGTCGGCGACGCGCACCTTGAAGAGCCAACCGCCCGTGAACGGCTCGGAGTTGACCAGCGACGGGTCCTCCGTGACGCTCTCGTTGACCTCGGTGATCTCGCCGTCGACCGGCGCGTACAGCTCGCTCACCGACTTCGTCGACTCCAGCTCGCCGCAGGACTCGCCCGCGGTCACGGCGGTGCCGACCGCCGGGAGCTCGACGAAGACGACGTCACCGAGGGCGTTCGCCGCGTGCTCGGTGATCCCGACCGTCGCGACGCCGTCCTCGGCGGGCGAGATCCACTCGTGTTCCTTGCTGTAGCGCAGGTTCTGGGGGTTGCTCATGGCCTGAATTCTCCTGTACGCGGGGGAGTGCTGATGAATAGGGGACTGCGGGAGGGTTACTTCGCGCGCTGGTAGAACGGCAGAGCCACGACCTCGTACGCCTCGTGGCTCCCCCGGATGTCGACGCCGACCCCGGCCGTCCCCGGCGCCGCGTGCGCCGCGTCGACGTACGCCATCGCGATCGGCCTGCCCAGCGTCGGGGAGGGGGCGCCGGAGGTCACCTCGCCGATGACGGCGCCGCCCGCGACGACGTCGTACCCGGCACGCGGTACGCGCCGGCCCTCGGCGATCAGCCCGACCAGGACCCGGGGCGGCTTGCGCTCGGCGAGCGCGGCGGCCTCGGCGAGGGCCTCGCGCCCCACGAAGTCACCGTCCTTGCCGAACTTCACCACGCGCCCGAGCCCGGCATCGAAGGGCGTCAGGGCCGTCGACAGCTCGTGCCCGTACAGCGGCATGCCCGCTTCGAGGCGCAGCGTGTCCCGGCAGGACAGACCGCAGGGCACGACATCAGCGGAGGCGGCCAGCGCCTCCCACAGCGCCACCGCGTCCGACGGCGCCACGAACAGCTCGAACCCGTCCTCCCCGGTGTACCCGGTGCGCGCGATCAGCGCCGGCACCCCGGCGACCGTCCCGGGCAGCCCGGCGTAATACTTCAGACCTACGAGATCGGCGTCCGTCAGCGCCCCGACGATCCCCGCGGCCTTGGGCCCCTGCACGGCGATCAGCGCGTACGCGTCCCGGTCGTCGCGCACGAGAGCGTCGAACCCGGCGGCCCGCTCGGTCAGCGCGTCCAGCACGACCTGCGCGTTCGAGGCGTTCGCGACGACCATGAACTCGGTCTCGGCGAGCCGGTAGACGATCAGGTCGTCCAGGATGCCGCCGTCGGCCCGGCAGATCATCGTGTAGCGGGCCCGGCCCACCCCGACCGCCGCGAGGTCGCCGACCAGCGCGTAGTTCAGCAGGGCCGCGGCCTGCGGCCCGGTGACGGTGATCTCGCCCATGTGCGAGAGGTCGAAGAGCCCCGCGCGCGTGCGGACGGCGGTGTGCTCCTCGCGCTCCGAGCCGTAGCGCAGCGGCATGTCCCAGCCCGCGAAGTCGGTCATGGTCGCGCCGAGCGAGCGGTGCAGGGCATCGAGCGCGGTACGGCGCGGTACGGCGGAACTGCTGGTCATCGGGCGTTCGTCTCCCAGGTGCGACGGGGTGGGGCAAGGGCTTCCCGTCCAGGAACGAGAAGATCCTCCCCATCTGTCATCGGAACCTGAGAGGTTCGCCGTGACCCTCGCGGGGAACACGGCTTGCACCTTGGGTGGGACCGCCGGGGCGGCCCGCTTTTCAGATGTGCCTCGCCCACGCGGTAACGGTGCCTGAGAGATTCAAGGGAGGGACTTGCTCCTTCGGCGCCCCAGCGGGACAGCGAGCCGGGGACTCTCCCGCGCGGATTCGAACGGCCGGTATGCAGTTGGCGCGGCCATCATCGCACGCCACCCCGGTCGTGCGGCAGGGCCAGATCTGTAACCGGGCTGTGGCAGGAGGCGCACCAAATCGCGAGACAGATTCCATTACCTTCTCTTTACTGTCTATGGGGAGACCCGTATCTGACGGGACTGCTCCAAGGGGAGGACGATCAACGGTGAACAGGACCACGGCGTACGCGACGGCGCTGCCCGCCCAGCCGGCGGCCCCCGCGCGGGAGAGCCGCGCCGGGCACCCCGCGCCGGTCGTCCGCGACCTGCGCGACCGCGCCGGACACAGCCCGCACGCCCTCCTCTTCGGCCCCCGCGACCTCGTCGTCGTCACGGGCCTGCCCGGCAGCGGCAAGTCCACGCTGATGCGCCGCGCGGTCCACGGCACCCGCGTCGACTCCCAGGACACCCGGGACCGCTGGGACGCCCGTACGCCCTCCTGGCTGCCGTACGCCGCCTACCGCCCCCTCGTCCGCCTCGCCCACTACGCGGGCCTGTGGCGCGCCCTGCGCTCCGGCGAGGGCGTCGTGGTCCACGACTGCGGCACCCAGTCCTGGGTGCGGGGCTGGCTCGCCCGCGACGCCCGCCGCCGCGGCGGCACCCTCCACCTCCTCCTGCTGGACGTCACCCCGGACACGGCCCTTGAGGGCCAGCGCGAACGGGGCCGGGGCGTCTCCCGGTACGCGTTCCTGCGCCACCGCCACGCGGCGTCCCGCCTGATCGGCTCGGTGGAGCGGGGCGGCCTGCCCGACGGCTGCGGCGCGGCCATCCTGCTGGACCGGGAGGCGGCGGACGCGCTGCGGAGGATCGCGTTCACCCGGGGCTGAACCGGCCCGCCCCGGTACGCCTTTAAGCTTTTCCTCCTCGACAGCGGTTCCCAGCAGGCGGTAGACAGCGATGGACTTCCCGACCGACTTCCCGGTCCCCGCACACCCCCACTCCCACGGCGGCTGGCCGGGGAACGAACTGGAGGAGGTGCTCTCCGCCTCCCTGGGGGTGCCGTCCGCGGGCGGCCGGATCATCGAGGTCCTCGCGCGCAGCTTCGTCTGGATCCCGCTGCCCAACGGCGGCGGCCCCCGCACCGGCCCCCTCGACCTGCCCACGATCGACATCGCCGGCCAGGTGTACGTCCCCGTCTTCACCTCCGAGGAACAGTTCCGCCAGGTCACCGGCGCGCACATGTCGTACACGATCGCCCCGGCGGCCGAGTTCGCCAAGGGCCTCCCCCCGCAGGTCGGCATCGCCCTGAACCCCGACGGCGTCGTAGGCGTCCCGCTCCCGCCGCAGGCGGTCGCCGACCTCTGCCGGGCGGGCCGCACCCCCCTCGACGGCACCGCCTCCGGCGCCCGGGTCCGCCTCTTCGAGCCGGACTGGCAGGACGACCCGGTGGACTTCCTCGCGGAGGCGTCCAAGGAGTTCGAGGCGACGGGCGTCGTCCTGACGGCCCGCCGCTGCCTGGCGGCGATCGAGACCGCGGAACCGGTCATGTTCGTCGGGGTCGAACTCACCCACTGGGACGGCGAGTCCGGCGAACGGCCGCTGGACGCGCTGGGCAGGGCGCTGGGCCGGGTCCCGGTGCGGTGGGGCGTGAACCTGATCCTCCTGGACGTGGCGCAGGACCCGGTGGGGGAGTGGCTGAAGCTGAACGTCCGGCCCTTCTACTCCCGCACCACCTAGAAACCCGCCCCTCACCTGTCGTACACCCAACCGGCGAACCCCCCGTAGGCGCTTAAGCTTGACCCCGACGCAGGGCAACGGGCATCCACGGGGCAACTTTTACGAAGGGTCGGTAAAGACGTGAGCGTGAGCGGCACCGCTGCGGCCGGCCAGGTCGAGCACATGCTGCGCCAGGTCACGCCTGGCCGCTACGACGCCTACGAGGCACTCCTGCGCGCGCTCTCGACCCCCACCACCGGCCAGGTCTGGATGCTGCTGTGGCACGGCCAGTCCGGCTCCCCGGACGCCCAGTACGGCTCGATGGAGGTGGACGGCCACGCGTACGCGCCCTGCGTGACGTCCGCCCAGGAGCTGTCCGCGAGCGGCTGGAACCGTTCGTACGAGGTGGTGGACGGCCTCGACGCGGCCCGCACCCTGTACCCGGACCGCCACGGCCTGTGGCTGAACCCGCACGCCCCGGGCGGCGGCGTGGGCGTCCCCTGGGCCGACCTGCGCCGCATCGCGACGGGCCTGGACCGCCAGCCCCCCGGCCCGCTGCGCCTGTCGGACCCGGCGGTGGAGATCCCGCACTTCTACGCCCTCCTCGGCCAGAACGCCCACCGCACCCCCGCGATCAGGGCGCTGCGCCGCGCCTGGGTCCAGCCGGCCCTGGGCCAGCCGTACCTGTCGATCGGCCTGGACGTGTACGACACGTCGCCGCAGTCGGTGGACGCGGTGCGCGCGATGATGCAGCAGTCGATCGGCGCCGTCCCCGACGGCCTGCCCGTCTCCACGGTCGCGATGACCGACGAGTACGACCCGGTCGTCCTGTGGATGCGGGCCAACGCCCGCCCGTTCTACGACCGCGAGGCGCACGCCCCGGCGCAGCAGCCGCCGGCTCCCCAGTCCCCGCGGTCCCCGGCGGCCGGCTACGGCTACCCGGCGACGCCTGGCGCGTACTGATCGCCCCCGCCGTCTCCTGACGCTCCGTCATCTCAGGAAACCCACTCGTTACACCGACCCGTGTTCATCTCCGCGCGTAGAGCGAACCGGTACGTGTCAGTATGGCCGTATTGATCAACTTGCCCTCGTCCGAGGGTCGTTACCCACTGTTCGGATAACGGAAGCCTTCGGTCGGCATCACGGTTGTGCATACTTTCGCCGCCACATCTGGCGCGTGATCGCGAGCGCATTGAAGACTCGCCTCCCATAAGACGCGAGTAAGGCCGGTCACCACCGGCGGGAAGGGTCAGTGCACTGTGACCGCACCGATCGAGACCACCGGGTCGGAGGCCGGAGCACAGCCGGAAGCCGTGCTCGCCGGGGCCAACCAGAGCCAGATCGAAGGGCGTTCACTCACCCAGATCGCCTGGACCCGGTTCAAGCGCGACAAGCTGGCCGTGGCCGGCGGCATCGTCGTCGTCCTGCTCGTCCTCATGGCGATCCTCGCCAAACCCATCGAGGCCGTCTTCGGCCTCGACCCGAACAAGTTCAACCAGGACCTCATCGACCCGGCGATGCAGGCGCCCATCGGCGGCTGGGGCGGCATGAGCTGGGACCACCCGCTCGGCGTCGACCCGCAGTACGGCCGCGACATGCTCGCCCGCATCATCGACGGGTCCTGGGTCTCCCTGCTCGTCGCGGGCGGCGCCACGCTGCTGTCGGTCGTCATCGGCACCGTCCTCGGTGTCGTCGCCGGCTACTACGGCGGCTGGGTCGACTCGGTCATCAGCCGGCTGATGGACACCTTCCTCGCCTTCCCGCTGCTGCTCTTCGCCATCGCCATCTCGGCCTCCGTCCAGGACGGCTTCTTCGGCCTGAACGGGCTCCCGCTGCGGATCTGCGTCCTGATCTTCGTCATCGGCTTCTTCAGCTGGCCGTACATCGGGCGCATCGTGCGCGCCCAGACGATGACCCTGCGCAAACGCGAGTTCGTCGAAGCCGCGCACAGCCTCGGCGCGCGCGGTCCGTACGTCCTCTTCCGGGAACTCCTCCCGAACCTCGTCGCACCGATCCTCGTCTACTCGACGCTGATCATCCCGACGAACATCCTCTTCGAGGCCAGCCTCAGCTTCCTCGGGGTCGGTATCGCACCCCCGCAGGCTTCCTGGGGCGGGATGCTCAGCAACGCCGTGGATCTCTACACAGCGGATCCGCAGTACATGTTCGTGCCCGGACTGGCGATCTTCATCACCGTCCTGGCGTTCAACCTGCTGGGTGACGGGCTGCGCGACGCACTCGACCCTCGCAGCAAGTGATCCACAACGACCGAGGGGGATTTCCTCAGGTGAAGACGAGAAGAGTGACCGCCGCGATCGCGTCGGTCCTGGCGATCTCGCTGGGCGCTTCCGCCTGCGGCGGCGACAGCGACAGCGGCGGCGGCTCCGCCAAGGGGAAGAAGGACGAGGGGTTGACGTCCATCGTCAACGTCTCGAACAAGAAGGGGGGCACCCTCAGCTTCGAGCACTCGGACGTCGCGGACTCCCTGGACCCCGGCAACACGTACTACGGCTGGGTGCAGAACTTCTCCCGCCTGTACGGCCGTACGCTCACGACGTTCAAGCCGGCCGCCGGCAAGGACGGCCTGACCGTCGTCCCCGACCTGGCCGAGTCGCTGGGCCAGCCCAGCCCCGACGCCAAGACGTGGACGTACAAGCTGCGCGCCGGCGTCAAGTTCCAGGACGGGACCCCGGTCACGTCCAAGGACGTCAAGTACGCCATCGAGCGCTCCAACTTCGCGCCCGAGGTGCTCTCCAACGGGCCGACGTACTTCAAGTCCTACCTGGTCGGCGGCGACAAGTACCAGGGCCCGTACAAGGACAAGAACCCGAACGGCCTCGCGTCCATCGAGACGCCGGACGCGCAGACCATCGTGTTCAAGCTGAAGCAGCCGTTCGCGGACTTCGACTACCTGGCGACCTTCTCGCAGACGGCCCCCATCCCGGCCGCGAAGGACGACGGCGCCAAGTACGTCCAGCACATGGTGTCCTCGGGCCCCTACCAGTTCCAGTCCTACGAGGAGGGCCGCAGCGCCACCCTCGTGCGCAACCCGCAGTGGGACCCGAAGACGGACCCGATCCGCAAGGCCCTGCCGGACAAGATCACCATCAAGTTCAAGGTGAACCCGGTCACGATCGACAACGACCTGATCTCCGACCGGGTCACCGTCGACGCGGCGGGCGCCGGCGTCCAGGCCGCCACCCAGCCGAAGGTCCTCAAGGGCAAGCTCGCCAACCAGACGGACAGCTCGTACGCCGGCGCCACGCAGTACATCGCGCTGAACCAGAACGTCGAGCCGTTCAACAACATCAACTGCCGCAAGGCCGTGCAGTACGCCGTCGACAAGCAGTCCATCCTGGACGCGGCCGGCGGCACCCCGAAGGGTGACATCGCCACCACGCTGCTGCCCCCGTCGGTCAACGGCTACACCAAGTTCGACACCTACCCGTCGGCCGGCAGCCGGGGCGACGCGGCCAAGGTCAAGGAATTCCTCACCGCGTGCGGCAAGCCCAACGGCTTCAACACGATCCTGACCGCCCGCTCCGACCGTCCCGCCGAGGTCGCGCAGGCCACCGCCGTCCAGGCGTCGCTCAAGAAGTACGGCATCAACGTCGAGATCCGGCAGTTCCCGGCCGGCAAGTACTTCTCGAACTTCGCCGGTGTCCCGTCCTACGTCCACCAGCAGAAGCTCGGCATGCTGTCCATGGCGTGGGGCTCCGACTGGCCGACCGGCTTCGGCTTCCTCGACCAGATCGTCAACGGCTCCGCCATCAAGCCCTCGGGCGGCAACAACCTGATGGAGCTGAACGACCCGAAGATCAACGCGGCCCTCGCCTCGACGATCGCCAACACCGACGCCGCCGCCCGCACCAAGGGCTGGGGCGACATCGACAAGATGGTCATGGACACCGCCACGGTCGTCCCGACCCTCTACCGCAAGAACTTGCTCTTCCGGCCTGCGTCCGCGACGAACGTCACGGTCACCCAGGCGTACCTGGGCATGTACGACTACCTGCTGATGAGCTCCTCGAAGTAGTAGCCGCAAAGCAGGCCGGAATCTTCTCGAAAGGCAGGTGAAGGTTCCGGGTGGCGGGGCCGGACACGCTCCGACCCCGCCGCCCGGAGCCGGACAGCTGTGGCTGCGTACATCATCCGGCGCGTATTCGGCGCCCTGGTACTGCTGCTGGTGGTCAGCGCAGTCACCTTCGCGATCTTCTTCCTGGTACCCCGGCTCGGCGGCCAGACCGCCGACCAGCTCGCCACGCAGTACGTCGGCAAGGACGCCAACCCCGACTCCGTGGCCGCGATCAAGAAGAACCTGGGCTTCGACCAGCCCATCTACACCCAGTACTGGCACTTCATCAAGGCGCTGTTCGTCGGCGCCGACTACAAGTTCGGCCCGGACGCCACCCGCTGCGACGCGCCCTGCTTCGGCTACTCCTTCAAGAGCCACGTCGAGGTCTGGCCGCAGCTCACCGAGCGCATCCCGGTCTCCTTCTCCCTCGCCGTCGGCGCCGCCGTGATCTGGCTGATCTTCGGTGTCACCACCGGCGTCATCTCCGCGCTGCGCAAGGGCACGCCCGTCGACCGCATCTCGATGTTCATCGCGCTCGCCGGCGTCTCCCTGCCGATCTTCTTCACCGGCCAGATCCTCAGCGCCCTGTTCGTGTACGAGGTCCCCATCTGGGACTCCATCGAGTACATCCCGTTCACCCAGAACCCGGCGGAATGGGCCTGGCACCTCCTGCTGCCCTGGATCAGCCTCGCGTTCCTGTTCTCCGCGCTCTATGCCCGTCTCACCCGGGCGGGGATGCTGGAGACCATGGGCGAGGACTACATCCGCACGGCCCGTGCCAAGGGCCTCAAGGAGACGACGGTCGTCACCAAGCACGGCCTGCGCGCCGCGCTCACCCCGATCGTCACCATCTTCGGCATGGACTTCGGCACGCTGGTCGGCACGGCCGTCCTGACCGAGACGGTGTTCTCCCTCCAGGGCATCGGCGCCTACTCGGTCCAGTCGATCCGGGACAACGACCTGCCCATCGTCATGGGCGTCACCCTGGTCGCCGCGTTCTTCATCGTCTTCTGCAACCTCGTCGTCGACCTGGTGTACGCAGCCATCGACCCCCGGGTGAGGTACTCGTGAGCAAGCCCTCCACTTCCGCGCCGGGCGAGCCCGTCGCCGACGCCCCCGACGACGCGTTCCTCTCCGTCCGCGATCTGAAGATCCACTTCAAGACGGACGACGGCCTCGTCAAGTCCGTCGACGGCGTCAGCTTCGACGTACGGCGCGGACGCACCCTCGGCATCGTCGGTGAGTCCGGCTCCGGCAAGTCCGTCACCTCGCTCGGCCTCATGGGCCTGCACCGCTCCGCCCGCAACGCCAGCGTCAGCGGCGAGGTCTGGCTCGACGGGCAGGAGCTGATCGGCGCCCACAACGACGAGGTGCGCCGGCTGCGCGGCCGGAAGATGGCCATGATCTTCCAGGACCCGCTGTCCGCGATGCACCCGTACTACACGATCGGGCAGCAGATCGTGGAGGCGTACCGGGTCCACAACGAGGTCACCAAGAAGGAGGCCCGCAAGCGCGCCGTCGAGATGCTCGACCGGGTCGGCATCCCCGAGCCCGACAAGCGCGTCGACGGCTACCCGCACGAGTTCTCCGGCGGTATGCGCCAGCGCGCCATGATCGCCATGGCCCTGGTCAACAACCCCGAGCTGCTCATCGCGGACGAGCCCACCACCGCGCTCGACGTGACCGTCCAGGCGCAGATCCTGGACCTGATCCGCGACCTTCAGAAGGAGTTCGGCTCCGCGGTCATCATGATCACGCACGACCTCGGCGTCGTCGCCGAGATGGCCGACGACCTGCTCGTCATGTACGGCGGCCGGTGCGTCGAACGCGGGCCCGCCGAGGACGTGTTCGCGGAACCCCGGCACCCGTACACCTGGGGCCTGCTGGGCTCGATGCCCCGCCTCGACCGCGAGGACATGGACCGGCTCATCCCCATCAAGGGCGCCCCGCCGTCCCTCATCAACATCCCGTCCGGCTGCGCCTTCAACCCCCGCTGCCCGTACGCGGACCTCCCCAAGGACAACGTCACCCGCACGGTCCGCCCCGACCTCACCGAGGTCGGCACCGGCCACTGGGCCGCCTGCCATCTCGGGCAGGAACAGCGGGAGCGGATCTGGAACGAAGAGATTGCGCCGAAGCTGTGAGCGATGCCGTGAAAGAGACGCCCGAGGTTCTGCTCAAGGTCTCCGGCCTCCAGAAGCACTTCCCGATCCGCAAGGGCCTCCTCCAGCGCCAGTCCGGGGCCGTCCGCGCCGTCGACGGCATCGACTTCGAGGTCCGCAAGGGCGAGACGCTCGGTGTCGTCGGCGAGTCCGGGTGCGGCAAGTCCACGATGGGCCGCCTCATCACCCGGCTCCTCGAACCCACCGGCGGCAGCGTCGAGTTCGAGGGCAGGGACATCACGCACCTCAGCGCCGCGGGGATGCGTCCGATGCGCCGCGACGTCCAGATGATCTTCCAGGACCCGTACTCGTCGCTGAACCCGCGCCACACGATCGGCACGATCGTCAGCGCGCCGTTCAAGCTCCAGGGGGTGACCCCGGAGGGCGGCGTCAAGGCGGAGGTGCAGCGCCTGCTGTCGGTGGTCGGCCTCAACCCCGAGCACTACAACCGCTACCCGCACGAGTTCTCCGGCGGCCAGCGCCAGCGCATTGGCATCGCCCGCGCGCTGGCCCTGAACCCGAAGCTGGTCGTGGCCGACGAGCCGGTCTCCGCCCTGGACGTCTCCATCCAGGCCCAGGTGGTCAACCTCCTGGACGACCTCCAGTCGGAACTGGGCCTGACCTACGTCATCATCGCCCACGACCTCTCGGTGGTCCGGCACGTCTCGGACCGTATCGCGGTGATGTACCTGGGCAAGATCGTGGAGCTGGCGGACCGGGACAAGCTCTACAAGTCCCCGATGCACCCGTACACGAAGGCCCTGCTCTCGGCGGTCCCGATCCCCGACCCCAAGCGCAAGGCGGCCAAGAGCGAGCGCATCCTCCTGCGCGGTGACGTCCCCTCCCCGATCTCCCCGCCCAGCGGCTGCCGTTTCCACACGCGCTGCTGGAAGGCGACGGAGATCTGCCGCACCACCGAACCTCCCCTCCTGGAGCTGATCCCCGGCCAGCAGGTGGCCTGCCACCACCCGGAGAACTTTGCGGACCAGGCCCCCCAGGAAACGGTCCTCCTCACGGAGGCCAAGCAGGCGGCGGAACTGGTGGCGGACGAGGTCCTGGCGGAGTCGGCGGAAACATCGGCGGCGGTGGCGGCTGAGGTGGAGACGACGGAGGACAAGCCCGAGGCCGGCTGACGCCGGAAGAGGTGCGGGCGCGTCCGGCTACGGCTGGGCGCGCCCGGTCTTTTACCCCTCCATGACTTGGCAAAGTCATGCACATGTCCAACCGCGACCCTGCAAAGTCGTCCCCGTCCGACACACCGCACGAAAGGGACGACCATGGCACTCTCCCGTTCGGCATGGGCAGGCACAGCCGTAGCGGCAGCCGCCACCCTCTTCGTCGTAGCCGCCTCCCCCGCCCCCACCCCCGGCGCGGACGGCATAGGCGACCCCTACTTTCCCCAACTGGGCAACGGCGGCTACGACGCCCTCCACTACGACCTGGGCGTCGCCTACGCCCCGGACACGGACCGCCTGGACGGCACCACCACCCTCACCGCGAGAGCGACCCAGAACCTCTCCCGATTCGACCTGGACCTACAGAAGTTGGAGGTCACCAGGGTCGAAGTGAACGGAAAGAAGGCGAAGTTCACGAGGGAGGGCGACGAGATCAAGGTGACGCCGCGTCAGTTCCTGAAGAAGGGGCGGACGTTCAAGGTGAGCGTGACGTACGGCGGCGTACCGGAACCCCTGGGCGGCCCCATCGTCTTCGGCTCGGACTACGGCTGGATGAAGACCCCGGACGGAGTCTTCGTGGCCTGCGAACCGAACGCCGCGTCGACCTGGTTCCCGTCCAGCGACCACCCCTCGGACAAGGCGACGTACGACATCCGCATCCGGACCCCCAAGGGCCTGACGGCGGTCTCGAACGGCCGCCTGGTCTCGACGTTCGACAAGGGCGAGTCCACGTACATGCACTGGCGCGAATCGAAGCCGATGGCGACGTACCTGGCGACGGCGACGATAGGCAAGTTCGACGTACGGACGGGCACCACCCCCGGCGGCACCCCCATCTACGTCGCGATAGACCCGGTGCTGGCGAACAGCAACAGCGTCGACGTGTACGGGGTGACGGCCGCGGCCACCGACTACTGGTCCCAGGTCTTCGGCCCGTACCCCTTCGAGGAGACCGGCGCGATCGTCGACGACATGCCGGAGGCGGGCTTCTCGCTGGAGGTCCAGAGCAAGCCGGTCTACTCGGCCGTCCGCAGCGAATCGACGATCGTCCACGAACTGGCCCACCAGTGGTTCGGCGACTCGGTCAGCGTGGCGCACTGGAAGGACATCTGGCTGAACGAGGGCTTCGCGACGTACAGCCAGTGGCTGTGGGACGAGCACAAGGGCACCCGCACGGCGCACGACGCGTTCCTGGCGGGGTACAACTCCCGCCCGGGGACGAGCGCGTTCTGGCAGATCACCGTGGGAGACCCGCAGCGGGACACGATGTTCGCCTCGGCCGTCTACCAGCGGGGCGCGATGACCCTCCAGGTCCTGCGCGAACGCATGGGCGACGCGGCCTTCTTCAAGCTCCTCCCGGCCTGGACGAAGCAGCACCGCTACGGCAACGCGAACACGGCCCAGTTCATCGAGCTCGCGGAGAAGATCTCGGGGCAGCAGCTGGACGACCTCTTCCAGACGTGGCTCTTCACGACAGGGAAACCGACCCTGTAGCCCCTCCACTCCTTGCATAGCAAGGAAGACACCCCGCGATAAGCAAGAATGTGCGGGTGCTCCAGCAAATCTTCAGCCCCTCCGTCCAGCACACCCTGGACCTCGCCGGCATCTTCGTCTTCGCCCTCTCGGGCGCCCTGCTGGCGGTCCGCAAGAACTTCGACGTCTTCGGCATCGCCGTCCTCGCCGAGGTGACCGCGCTGGGCGGGGGCCTGTTCCGCGACCTGGTGATCGGCGCGGTGCCCCCGGCGGCGTTCACGGACCTGGGCTACTTCCTGACCCCGCTGATCGCCGCCCTGATCGTCGTCTTCCTCCACCCGGAGGTGGAGCGCATCCAGAACGCGGTGAACGTCTTCGACGCGGCGGGCCTCGGCCTGTTCTGCGTGGCGGGCACGACGAAGGCGTACGACCACGGCCTGGGCCTGACCGCCTCGGCGACCCTCGGCCTCGCGACGGGCGTGGGCGGCGGTGTCCTGCGGGACGTCCTGGCGAACGAGGTCCCGTCCCTCCTGCGCTGGGACCGCGACCTCTACGCGGTCCCGGCGATGGTGGGCGCGACGATGGTGGTGGTCTGCATCCACTACGAGGCGCTCACCCCGCTGACCAGCGGCCTCGCGGCCATGACCGCGTTCGTCCTGCGCCTGCTCGCGATGCACTACCACTGGCGGGCACCGCGAGCCTGGAACCGCCGCTCTACTGTTCGAGAGGAGTAGTACCCCGGGTACCGGCGGCACCCGTACCCGTCCCCGTGGCACCGGCGCTGCCGGAGGCCTCCGTACTACCCGTAGTACCTCCGGCGTCGTCACCCTTCACGTTCGTCAGGCCCATCTGGACCGTCAGCCACTGGAACGCCGGGACCACCTGCGGCTTCCACAGCTTCATGTTGTGGCCGCCGACCTTCTTCGGGATGTAGACGACGTGGACGACCGTCGGCGCCTTGGCCTCCTTCTTGAGGGCGAGGCCCGCCTCGTAGCCGTCGCCGGGCTGGCCGGACTGGTAGAGGGAGACCGCCGGGGGAGGGGTCGCCTTCTGGAGCATGAAGTAGGGGTTGGTGTCGTGCCGCAGGGTCGGGTCCTGGGCGGTGAGGGAGGAGCGCTCGCCCATCGGGTCGTTGTACCCCGAGAGGCTGACGGCGGCGCGGTAGCGGTCGGGGTGGGCGATGGCCAGCTTGGTCGCGCAGTGCGCGCCCGCCGAGTACCCGGCGACGGCCCAGCCCTTGGGCGCGGGCAGGGCGCGGAAGTTGTCGGTGACCATCTTCGGCACGTCGACGCTGAGCCAGGTGTCCGCGTTGACGGTGCCCGGCACGTTCGCGCACCCGGTGTCGACGCCCGCGAGGAGCGTCGTACGCGGCGCGACCAGGATGAACGGCGCGATCTTGCCCTGCCGCATCAGCGAGGCGAGCTGCTCGTGCGCGTGCAGGGAGCCGAACCAGGCCTTCGCGGAGCCGGGGTAGCCGGGCAGCAGCTCGACGACGGGGAAGTGGATGTTCTTGAGGGACGGGTCGTTGTACTGCGGCGGCAGCCAGACGTAGACCTCGGCGGTGACGCCGGAGACCTGCCCCTTCAGCTCGGTCTGCATGACCCCGCCGGCCGCGCGCATCCCCGGCCCCTCGGCGTCGGTGAACTTCTGCTTGACCTTCGGGAGCTTCTTCACCGATATCCCGCCGGTGCCGCTCGCGCCGAGGTCCCGGGCCTGGTTGACGTGCGAACCCGTACCGAGCAGGTCGGCCCAGTTGTCGTACAGGTTGTTGGAGTTGTTCACCAGAGTGAAGACCAGCGCGACGGCGGTGCCCTGCGCGAACAGCAGCATCAGGAAGCGCACCCCGCCCCGCAGGACGCGCGGCCCGCGCAGCCGCGTCCACAGGAACAGCGGGAGCACGATGGCGACGACCGCCAGCGCGATCAGCGTGTAGAGGAACGGGGTCCCGGTAAGGCTCATGTCCCTACAGAGGGAAAACACGGGCCCAGGGTTTACGGACGTGTGCGGACACTTACCGAGAAATTGCCGGAGCCTCACCGAGGCCCGCCGTGGATCCTGCGGGAGCGGAGGGCTACCGGCCGGTAAAGCTACTGCTTAGTAACGGCCTGTTGTAGTGTTCACCCATGCCAGAGACAGCCGCCCCCGCCACCGTCGGAGACAGCGAGTTCGACCGCGCGACGACGCTCACCCCCCGCGACCCCGGTGTGTACGACATCGACCTCCCGGCGGGCTGGACGATCTTCGGCGCCCTCAACGGCGGCTACCTCCTGGCCGTCCTCGGCCGGGCCCTCGGCGACACGCTCCCGCACCCCCACCCCTTCACGATCTCGGCCCACTACCTGAGCGCCTCCCGCCCCGGCCCGGCGACGGTCCGCACGGAAACGGTCCGCACCGGCCGCACGCTCTCCACCGGCCAGGCGTCCCTGTTCCAGTACGACGAGACGGGCGCCGAAGTCGAACGCATCCGCGTCCTCGCCTCCTACGGCGACCTGACGGCCCTCCCCGACGACGTCCGCACGTCGGCGAAACCCCCCGCCTTCCCGCCCCTGACCCACTGCGTCGGCCCGGACGACGCACCCGGCTCCGCCGACCAGCAGCCCATAGCGGAACGGGTGATGCTCAAACTCGACCCCGCGACGGTCGGCTGGGCCCTCGGCCGGCCCTCCGGAAAGGGCGAGTCCCGGGCCTGGTTCGGCCTCGCCGACGGCCGCGACGCCGACCCCCTCTCCCTCCTCCTCGCGGTCGACGCCCTCCCCCCGACCGCCTTCGACCTCGGCCTCAAGGGCTGGGTCCCGACGGTCGAACTCACCGCCCACATCCGGGCGTTGCCCGCCCCGGGCCCGGTCCGCGTCGCCATCACCACCCGCAACCTCGCGGGCGGCTTCCTGGAGGAGGACGCGGAGATCTGGGACAGCGAGGACCGCCTGGTCGCCCAGTCCCGCCAACTCGCCCGCGTCACCCTGCCGTAACCGGCTCCCGCCCGGTCCAGGCGGCCAACTTCCCATAGGAGTCGGCCCCTTCAGGCGCCGCGACGGCGGACCCGAACGGAATCCCGGCCGGCCGCCGAGGCCCGGGCAGGTTCCGCAGAGCGACGTCCAGAGCGAACTCCCCGACCTCGCCGGAGAGTTCGACAGGCCACCCGAGGGCCTCGCTCAAGTCCCAGGTGTGCGTGGCCAGTTCCATCACGTACCCGGCAAGGGCAGCGGCCCCCGGCACCTCCCCCCACGGCACCCGGACGGTCTTCGCGAGCGACGCGTCGTCCTCCCATGCCTTCACACCCCGAACGCGCGCCTCCTCGAACACCGTCCCCCACTCGTCGTCCCCCACCCCTTCCACGAACGCCTCCACGACGAGCCCGTCCCCGCCCTCCCCGGTCACGGCGACCCGCACCATCACCCCGACGACGTGCGACAACAGCCCCCGCACATCGAACTCCGGACACGGCGTCCCCGCCCCGAACTGCTCATCCCGCACGGCGGCGATCAACTCCCCGACCTGCGCAGTGGCCTGGGCGTACAGGGACCGAGGGTCGACAGTCATGGACGTACCTTTCCGTAACGGCTGCTGTGCACGAGGATGCTGCCACCGAAACCTGACACCTCCCGTCAACTTTTGCGGGATGCTGGTCCCGTGAAATCCGATCGCCTCCTCTCCATCCTCCTGCTGCTCCAGACCAGGGGCCTGGTCCCCGCGCACGAGCTGGCCGACCGGCTGGAGGTGTCCGAGCGGACGATCTACCGGGACGTCGAGTCCCTGTCGGCGGCGGGCGTACCCGTGTACGCCGAGCGCGGCCGGCACGGTGGCATCCGGCTGCTCGAAGGGTTCCGTACGGACGTCACCGGCCTGACCGCCGACGAGTCGCGGGCGTTGTTCGTGCTCGCGGCCCAGGGCGCGCACGAGGCCCTCGGCCTGGACTCCGCGCTCGGCTCCGCCCTGCGGAAGGTGATGGCCGCGCTCCCCGCCCCGCACCGCCCCGCCGCCGAGGTCACCAGCCGCCGCATCCTCGTCGACGCGACGCGCTGGTGGATGAACGGCGAGGCGAAACCCGTGGACCTGGGCACCCTCCAGGACGCCGTCCTCACGGACCGCCGCCTGCGCCTGAGCTACCGGCACAGCGGGACGACCGACCCCCGCACGTACACCGTCGACCCCTACGGCCTCGTGTCCAAGGCGGGCGTCTGGTACCTGGTCGCCGACCGCCGCAGCAGGCCCCAGCTCTTCCGCGCCGACCGGATCCGGTCCGCGAAGCGCCTCGCGGTCCCGGTCAAGCGCCGCCCCGGCGTCGAACTCGCCGACGTCTGGGACGTGTTGAGACGCCAGGTCGAGGAACGCCCGGCAACGATCGAGGTGGCGGTCCGAGTGCGCCGCGACGGACTTGACCGCTTCCTCCGCCTCGCGGCGGCACAACTGGCCAACCCGCAGGAAGAGCTGGACCTTTCGGCGGACTGGGTCCCGGTACGCCTCAGCTACGCGCAGCTCCCCGCGACCCGCCAACTCCTCATGTTCTCCGACCTCGTGGAGGTCGTCTCCCCGCCGGAGGTCCGCGCGGAACTGCGCACCGCGCTCGCCTCCGTCACGGCCCTGTACCAGCGCTCGGAACACGAGCTGGGCTGAACAGACAGGTCAGGAGGGTGCCGTCGATCGAGTTCGGCAGGTCAGCTCTCACCGGCTCTCACCGCGCATTCCAATGCGACCGCCCGATACTGATCAACCTCATCTGCCGGGCGACCCGATCAACCACCACCGCCCGCTCCTCGGCAGCCGCGTCCAACGTCTCCAGGAACAACGAGGCGACGATCAGCATCTGATCCACATACAGCTGGGCCAGCATCAACAGATCCGCCTCACTCCACCCCCCGGCCTCGGAGTCCTTCGCCAGCTCATCCCGGACCTCCTCGGCGAACCGGGCGAGTTGGGCGCGGATGGCCTCCCGAACGGGCTGAACACCCCCATGCCGCTCACGAGCGATGAACCGCACATGCGCCGGGTGGGCCGACACGTGCCCGTCGATCAACTCCATGGCCCGGGCGATCCGCTGCTCGGGATCGTCCGTGGCGATGACGGTCGTACGGATCATCGGATGCAGACTCCCGAGCGCCTGCTCGACGAGGGCGACCCCGAGGTCGGGGATGGACCGGAAGTGCCGGTAGAAGGCGGTCGGCGCCACACCCACGGCCCGGGTCACCTCGCGGAGCCCCAGGCTGCTGAGGCTCTGCTCCTCCAGCAACTCGAGCGCGGCGTCCAGAAAGGCCTGCCGGGTCTTCTGCTTCTGTGCCTGGCGGACGCCCACGGTGTGACTCATCTCTCCAGTTAACAACTGTTCTCCGTAATCGCAAAGCCGGTCGCAGGGACTAGACTTCCTAGTCAGTGAACAACTGTAACCACAACTGTTCACTCACCCGTAACGAGCCTCGCGAAGGGATCCCCCGATGTTGTTCCTGGTAGCCGCGCTCCTGCTGCTCGGCGTAGCCATGGGCACGGTGGCGCACGCCCCGCTGAGCGTCACGCTGATAGCGGCAACGGTGATCGCGGCCTGGCTGGCGATCTTCGCGATCCGCGAACGTACGACCCGCCGCCGCACCACCGGCCCCCGAAGGGAAGCCTGATGCTCCGCCTGACAGCAGCCCCCGCCCCCCGAGCCGCGTCCACCCCCCGAGACCCGGACGGCATGGCGGTGGCGTCGTTCATCCTGGGCCTGGTGGGCCTCCTGGTCCTGAACCTCTTCCTGGGCCCGATAGCCATAGCCCTGGCGACGATCTCCCTGCTCCGAGGCACAACCCGCCGAGGCCGAGCCCTCCTGGGCCTGACCCTGGGCATCGCGGACCTGGTGGTCCTGTTCGCCTTCATGCAGGCGGACGCGTCGATCTCCTGGAGCTTCTGACCCCGGCCCACCCCCACCCGCACCACTTCACTCCACCCCACCCCCAGGCCCGTACAATCGCTGAACCATGGCCTATCTCGACCACGCCGCAACCACCCCGATGCTCCCCCAGGCGGCAGAGGCACTGACCGCGCACCTGGGAGTCACCGGCAACGCCTCAGCCCTGCACGCGGCGGGCCGCAGAGCCCGGCGTACGGTCGAGGAGGCGAGGGAAAGCCTGGCGGAATCGCTCGGCGCCCGCCCCAGCGAGGTCGTCTTCACATCGGGCGGCACGGAGGCGGACAACCTCGCGGTGAAGGGGCTGTACTGGTCGAGGAGGGACGCGGACCCGCACAGGACCCGCGTACTCGCCAGCCCCGTGGAGCACCACGCCGTGCTGGACGCGGTCGACTGGCTGGCGGACCACGAGGGCGCGACGGTCGAGTACCTCCCGGTGGACGCGTACGGAAGAGTCCACCCCGACGCCCTCCGGGAGGCGATCGAGAGGAACCCCGACGACGTGGCCCTCGCCACGGTCATGTGGGCGAACAACGAGATCGGCACGGTCATGCCGATCCGCGAACTCGCGGCGGTCGCAGGCGAGTACGGCATCCCCCTGCACGCCGACGCGGTCCAGGCGTACGGCCAGCTCCCCCTGGACTTCACGGAGTCGGGCCTCGCCGCGATGACGGTCTCGGGCCACAAGATCGGCGGCCCGTACGGCATCGGCGCGCTCCTGCTGGGCCGCGAGTACACCCCCGTACCGGTCCTGCACGGCGGCGGCCAGGAACGCCACGTCAGATCGGGCACGTTGGACACCCCGGCCATCGCGTCGTTCGCGGTGGCGGGCCAGCACGCGGCGCGGAACAGGGAGTTGTTCGCGCGGAGGATCGGCGCCCTGAGGGACACCCTCGTCGAGTCGGTCCGTACGGCGGTCCCGGACGCGATCCTCGGCGGCGACCCGTCCCCGGAGGGCCGCCTCCCGGCGAACGCGCACTTCACGTTCCCGGGCTGCGAGGGCGACTCCCTGCTCCTGCTGCTGGACGCGCAGGGCATCGAATGCTCGACGGGCTCCGCCTGTACGGCGGGTGTGGCCCAGCCGAGCCACGTCCTGCTCGCGGTGGGCACGGACCCGGACCTGGCGCGAGGAACCCTCCGCTTCTCCCTGGGCCACACCTCCACGGAGGCCGACATCGAGGCGGTCGCCAAGGCGATCGGCCCGGCGGTGGAACGCGCGAGGGCGGCGGGGCTGACGTAACGGGGGCGCTGCTGTGCGCGGCCCTGCCCTCACGCCTCCGCCTTGGACAACGCCTCCTTAGCCTCCGCGACGAGCTTCAGGTACCGGTCCCAGTCCCAGTGCTCCCCGGGGTCCGTGTGGTCCGTCCCCGGCACCTCCACATGCCCGATGATGTGCTCCCGGTCCACCGGAATCCCGTACCGCACGCACACCCCCGCGGCGAGCCGCGCCGAAGCGGCGTACATCGCGTCCGTGAAGTCCTCCGGCCGGTCCACGAACCCCTCGTGCTCGATCCCCACACTGCGCTCGTTGTACGACCGGTTTCCCGCGTGGTACGCGACGTCCAGCTCGCGGATCATCTGGGCGATCCGGCCGTCCTGCCCGACGATGTAGTGCGCGGCGGCCAGGTGCCCGGGGTCCTGGAACGCCTTCACGGCGCTGGCGAAGTCCCCCTGGGTGACATGGACGACGATCATGTCGACGTCGTAGTCGTCGGGCCGGTCCGCCCAGCGGAAGTTCGCGTCGGACGCCTCCACCCACCGCGCGCCCGCGAAGTCGACGGCGCCCTCGACGCGGGGCCGCCGGTTCCCGGGCAGCTTCCACCACAGCCGCGACAGGTCCTCCCGCGCGACCACGGCCGTACCCCCGACCGCCGCCGCCACACCCCCGAAGATCAGCGCCCGCCGCCCGATGCGCCGCTCGCCTTCCCGCTGTCCCGACCCCATGGCACCCCTCCTCGCACTGCCCCCACATGATCCCCAACGCATATCCGTGAGCCCAGGTTCCCGGCGCCCCGTACCCTGGAGGGGCTATGACTGAGACCGCGCGCCCCCTCCGAGTCCTCGCCGCCATGTCCGGCGGGGTCGATTCCGCTGTTGCCGCTGCCCGAGCAGCGGAAGCCGGCCACGACGTGACCGGTGTCCACCTCGCCCTCTCGGCGAACCCGCAATCGTTCCGCACGGGCGCGCGAGGCTGTTGCACGATCGAGGACTCCCGCGACGCGCGCCGCGCGGCGGACGTCATCGGCATCCCGTTCTACGTCTGGGACCTCGCGGACCGCTTCCGTGAGGACGTGGTCGAGGACTTCGTCGCCGAGTACGAGGCCGGCCGCACCCCCAATCCCTGCCTGCGCTGCAACGAGAAGATCAAGTTCGCCGCCCTCCTCGACAAGGCCCTCGCCCTCGGCTTCGACGCGGTGTGCACGGGCCACTACGCGAAGGTCATCCAGCACGAGGACGGCACCCGCGAACTGCACCGCGCCAGCGACATGGCGAAGGACCAGTCGTACGTCCTCGGCGTCCTCGACGAGAAGCAGCTCGCGCACGCACTGTTCCCGTTGGGGGACACGTTGACGACCAAGGACGAGATCCGCGCGGAGGCCGAACGCCGTGGCCTCGCCGTCGCCAAGAAGCCCGACTCCCACGACATCTGCTTCATCGCCGACGGCGACACGCAGGGCTTCCTGGCGGGCCGTCTCGGCAAGGCCGAGGGCGACATCGTCGACGAGTCCGGCACCAAGCTCGGCACCCACGAGGGCGCGTACGGCTTCACGATCGGCCAGCGCAAGGGGCTGCGCATCGGTACGCCGGCCGCCGACGGCAAGCCGCGCTACGTCCTGGACATCTCGCCGGTCAACAACACGGTGACGGTCGGCCCGGCGGAGGCCCTCGACGTGACGGCCCTCACCGCCATCAAGCCGCGCTGGTGCGGGACGGTTCCCGTCGGGGCGGCGGTCTACACGGCCCAGCTGCGCGCGCACGGCGGCGAGACGGAGGTCACGGCGGAGCTGGTCGCCGGGGAACTCCAGGTGGAGTTCACGGAGCCCGTACGGGGTGTGGCCCCCGGTCAGGCGATCGTCCTCTACGACGGGACGCGGGTCGTCGGCTCGGCCACGATCGCGACGACGACGCGGCGCGAGACGGCGAACGCCTGACGGGTCAGACCCCGAACAACGCCGCCGCGTTGTCGTGGCACACGCCCCGTAGCCACTCCCTGCCCAGCCCCAGCCGCTCCAGTGCCTGGAGCTGGTGCAGGTACGGGTACGGGATGTTCGGGAAGTCCGTGCCCAGCAGGACGCGGTCACCGAGGTCCGCGAGGCGGGGCACGGCGTCGGGCGGGAACGGCGTCATGGCCTCCACGAAGTCCGTGAACGCCATGGTCGTGTCCAGGCGGACTTCGGGGTACCGGGCGGCGAGGTCGAGGAACTCCACGTACTCCGGCATACCCATGTGGGCGATGATCAGGGGGAGTCGGGGGTGGCGCGTGAGGATGCGGGCGATCGGTTCAGGGCCGGTGTGCTTGCCCGGCGCGGGCCCCGACCCGCAGTGGATGACGGTCGGTACGCCCGCCTCGGCGAGCAACCCCCATACGGGGTCGAGCAGTTCATCGGCGGGGTCGTAACCCCCCACCTGCACATGCGCCTTGAAGACCCGCGCCCCCGCCTCGACGGCCTCCCGGACGTACAACTCGACGCCGGGCTCCGGGAAAAGGGTCGCCGTGTGCAGACAGTCGGGCGTACGCCCGGCGAACTCCGCGGCCCATCCGTTCAGCCAGCGGGCCATGCCGGGCTTGTGCGGGTAGAGCATCGAGGTGAAGGCGCGGACGCCGAAGTCCCGTAGGAGGGCGGTGCGTTCGGCTTCCTCGACGCGGTAGGTGATGGGCCATTCCATGCCGGTGAGGGGGCCGACGGAGTCGAAGTAGTCCCACACTTTGCGCAGGACGCGCTCGGGCATGAAGTGGGTGTGGACGTCGATGATGCCGGGGAGGCCGAGGCGGGTCCAGAAGTCGCGTATCTGCTGGGCTTCCGGAGTCACAGGGACCTCACGAGGGCGGTGAAGGCGGCGCGGGTGAGGGTGAACGTCCGGGCGGGGATTTTGCTGTCGCGTACGGCGATGTGGTGGTCGAGGACGGCAATTTCGACGCAGTTGTTGCCGCCCTCGCCGGTGTACGACGACTTGATCCAGCGGGGGCCGGACGCCTGTGCCACTCTCAGAGTTCCCTTGCGATGGTACGGATGAAGTCTCTTGACTTGCTGCTGCTCAGCGCCACCTTATCGACCAGGCTGAGCTTCTTACGGAAGTTGGCCAGTTGGGTGGGGGAGTCGACGAACATGCCACCGGTCGGAGTGTCCAACTGGACTGTGTCGAGGTGGAGGTTGGGGCCGTCCGCGTACAGCACCGAGGCATCCCCGAACAGCGGGAACCCGCCGACGGCGAACGGGATTACCCGAAGGCTCACGTTCGGACGCTGGCTGACCTCCATGAGGTACCGGAGCTGGGTACGAGTGGTGTCCCGGCCGCCGATCTGCATCCGCAGGGCGGTTTCGTGAACGTAGCCCACGTATGGGGTGGGGTTGTCCCCGGCGATCACCTGCTGGCGCTCCAGCCGGTGGGCGACTCGGAGTTCAAGTTCCAGTCGGGGCAAGGGCGGCACGACGAGTTCGAAAATGGCCCGGCAGTGATCCTCCGTGTGGAACAAGCCGGGCAGGTGGGCAACTTGCACCGTGCGCAGTCGCACTGCGAAGTCCTCCAGCGCCGACACGTCCAGAAAAGTCGGAGGGATCTTGCCTCGGTACTCCTCCCACCAACCTGACTTCCGGCCGCCCGTCATCTTGGCCAGCGTGTCGATGAGCGCGTCGTTGTCGCACTGGTAGATGGCCGCGAGACGCCGCAACCGCTCCTCGCTGATGCCGAACCGCCCTGCCTCCACGTTGGAGATGACGGTGCGGTCCGTGCCGAGGTGCTCGGCGGCGACGGGGACGGACATGTTGGCCCCCTCGCGCAAACGCTTGAGTTCCACACCGAATCGGCGCTGAAGGATCGTCGGGGACTGGCGCGGTGCCATGGAACCTCCTTGGTCGCCGCACAGTGTGTCGACCCCCTTCCGGCCCCGTCCAGCGAACGCCAATAAATAACCCTTTCGTGTGACCGGGTAGCACCGTTAGAAAAGTTCCCTTTATGTTGTGAGGCGCATCACTCACCCGTCCCCGGAGGCCCGCATGGACATCCCCACCCTCGAACCCCTCCCCTTCGACGCCCCCTGGGACTACGAACTCCGCATCCCCCGCGACCCCCGATCCCCCCGCATCGCCCGCCTCACCCTCCGCGCCGTCCTCGGTGACCACGGCCTCGCCGAACTCACCGACCGCGCCGAGCTGTTGGCCACGGAGCTCGCCACCAACGCCGTACGGCACACCGACGGCCCCGCCCTCCTCCGCTTCCAGTGGCTGCACCCCGTACTCCGCGTCAGCGTCGGTGACACCCGCCCGAGCCTCCCCCTCGTCCCCGGCCACCGCCCCGCCCGCACGGCGCTGCACGCGGAGAACGGGCGCGGGCTCCTCATCCTCGACGTCCTCGCGGACCGCTGGGGCGGCTGCGGGACCGGCGACGGGCACCCCGGCAAGACGATCTGGTTCGAACTCGCCCTCGCCAAGCCCGAACCGGAACCGTCCGCCGCGTGAGACTCCGTCAGGAGACCTCGGGGTCGTAGAAGCAGATGTGGCCCTTGATCGCCGCGACGGCGTCGTACGGCTCGGGGTAGGCCCACGCGAGATCGGGCGCGTCGGGGAGGGACCAGTAGGAGGCGGTGCCCTTGAAGGGGCAGACGGTGTGGGTGTCGGAGGGGGTCAGCAGATCGAGGCGTACGTCCTCGGCGGGGATGTAGTACCGGGGCGGACACCCGGTCTCCTCCAGGACCAACGCCCTTTCGCTCTCGGCGAGTAGAAGCACCCCGTGCACCACGCGCACGCGCGCGGACGACGGCTCGACAGTGATGCGATGTCCTTCGCTCATCCCCCGTACGGTAGGCGCCATGCGCATCTGTGTCTTCCTCTCCGCAGCAGACCTCGACGACCGCTACACGCTCCCGGCGAGGGAGTTCGCAAGACTCCTGGGCAAGGGCGGCCACACGCTGGTGTGGGGAGGCTCGGACGCCGGTCTGATGAAGGTGGTCGCGGACGGGGTCGAGGAGTCCGGCGGACGCCTCTGCGGAGTCTCGGTGCAGTTCCTCGCGGCGCGGGTCCGCCCCAAGGTGGACGAGATGGTCGTGGCCAAGGACCTCGCCGAACGCAAGCGACTCCTGATCGAGAAGGCCGACGCGGTAGTCATCATGGTCGGCGGCACGGGCACACTGGACGAGGCCACAGAGATCCTCGAAATGAAGAAGCACGGTCAGACGACGAAACCGGTCGTCCTCCTGAACACAGCCGGCTACTACGACGGCCTGGAGCAACAGTTCCGCCGCATGGAGTCCGAGGGCTTCCTCCCGGTCCCCCTGTCGAACCTGATGCACTTCGCGAAGGAACCGGCGGAAGCGCTGGTGTACTTGACGGGGAACTGAACCGCTTACCCCAAGAACGCCCCCACCGCCCCCGCCAGCAACGGCGACATCAGCACGTCGTAATGCGTCACCCCCGGCAGCACAGCCAGCCGCGACGCGACCCGCCCCGAACCATCCCACCCCGCGTCCTTCAGGCCCCCGCCCAACAGCCCGTAGAACTCGACCATATGAGCCGGCCGCACGGCATCCGCGTCGCCGAACACCAGCAGCACCGGCGCTGAGATGCCCTCCACCTCCGCACTCCAGTCGTACGGCACCTTCTTCAGCTCGGCCACCTTCCCCACCAGCACGGGCCAGTCCTCGACGCGGGGCGCGAGGCGGGCGTACATCTCGTAGACCGGTGACTGCTTCATGGGCTCGGCGGCGGCGGAGCTCATCGCGTCCATGCCGGCCAGGACTTCGGGGAACCACCCGTCGCGACGGGCCGGCGTGGAGACGATCACGAGGCGCCGGACGACCCCGGGGTGCTGGATCGCGGTGCGCAGGGCGACGTCGGCCCCGACCGAGTAGCCGAGGACGTCAGCCTGCGGTATGCCCGACTTCCGCAGCAGCCCGGCGATGTCGTCGGCCATCGTCTCCGCCCGCAACGGCCGGTCCACATCGGCCGTACGCCCATGCCCCTGGAGGTCGACGACGAGCACCCGCCGCCCCTCGGCCAACGACGGCAGCAGCGGGGCGAACATCTCACCGGAACCCAGCCCGCCGTGCAGAAGGACCAGCGGCGTACCGGGGCCGTCCCCGTGCTCCTCGACGTAGAGGGAGATTCCGTCGATGTCGATGTAACCCATGCCTGCCTCTTTCCGGTTGGAGCGGTAGCGAGGGGTAGACGGTAGCGGTGCCCGGAACTCATCGGTGCCCGCGAGAATGATCCGTATGCCGACACATGTGATCACCGGCGCCGGTTCAGGCATCGGCGCAGCAGTGGCCCGCCGCCTCCACGAACGGGGCGACCAGCTCGTCCTGCACGCGAGGGACGCGGGCCGGGCCAAGGAACTCGCCGCGCAGTTCCCCGGCGCCCAGACCCTCGTGGGGGACCTGGCCGACCCCGACAAGCTGAGCTGGGCGTTCTCCCACCAGACGCTTCCGGACCGGGTGGACACGCTCCTGCACATCGCGGGTGTCGTGGACCTGGGCCCGGTGGGCGAGCTGACCCCGAAGGCGTGGCGCCACCAGCTGAACGTCAACCTGATCGCCCCGGCGGAACTGACCCGCCACTTCCTGCCCCAGCTCCGCACGACGAAGGGCCACGTCCTGTTCGTCAACTCCGGTGCCGGACTCACCGCGCACGCCGAGTGGTCCGCGTACGCCGCCTCGAAGCACGGCCTGAAGGCCCTCGCCGACTCCCTCCGCCACGAGGAGCACGGCAACGGCGTACGGGTCACCTCGGTCTACCCGGGGCGCACGGCGAGCCCGATGCAGGCGAAGGTGCACCAGCAGGAGGGCAAGGAGTACGACCCGGGGAAGTGGATCGACCCGGAGTCCGTGGCGACGACGATCGTGACCGCTATCGACCTCCCGAGGGACGCCGAAATCAACGACCTGACGGTCCGCCCAGGACGCTGATCCGGTCAGCGGCGTTCATAAACGATCACCCGTCGCCCTCTGACCTGCTCATCGGCGACCACCCGGAAGTGCCGCTCCAACACCGCCACCTTCGCCCGGTCCCGCGCCGCCCGCGCGGGCCGTGCGATCTCTTCGGCGTCGGTCACGAGCAGCACCCGCCGCTCGTTCAGCACAGCCGCCCGTATGCGCCCGGCGTCCGCCTCGACCCCCTTGAGCGTCCCGGACTCCCGGGGCCCCCGCACCAGCGCTATGTCCCGCAACCCCGCGAAGGCGTCGGGCGACACGGACCGCGTGTCCCGGCGGGCCGCCGGAACGAACACCACCGCGTCCCCGGGCGCCTTCAGCCGCCGTACGTCGGAGGCGACGGCAAGGACGTCGTCGATGCGGCTCGACGGCGCCCGCTTCGCCAGGGAGTACGGCAGCAGCGCCACCGTCGCCAACGCGACCACCCCCGCGAGGACGACCCCCCGCGCTTTCGAAAATGTCCGTATCGCCGCCCCTAGGGACGATCCGATCAGCAACGCGAGCCCGAGCATGCTGAAAAGGACGTACCGATCCATGTACAGCGGCCGGATCAGCGACAACCCGATCAACCCGGCCTGCGGAACCACCAGCAACGGCAGCCCCACGGCCGTCACGGACAACCGCCCCGCGCGCGGGCGATCCACCAGCGCCCCCGCGCACCCGATCCCCACCAGGACGGCGGGCCCGATCAGCGTCCCCCACGTCAACGGCGGTATCCACGCCACCTGCTCGGACTGGGACCGGCTGAACAGCACCAGCGGCAGAACGCCCGCCGTGGCGAGCGCCCCCGCCGCTCCCCACCGCGCCCACACCCGCCGCCCGGCCCCGCACCACGCCAACGTCACCAGATGCGCGGCGATAACCATCAGCGACAGCCAGTTCAGCAGCCCGATGACCAGCACGACACCCCCGTACAGCACCCAGCGCCCGCGCCCCCGCACCCCGTCGACGAGCAGCAGCGTCGCCACGGCGGCCCCCGCCGCGACGAGCGCGTACGACCGCCCCTCCTGGAGCTGGAACTGGACGGCGGGCAGCAGCCCGAGGGCGAGGCCCGCGGCGAGCCCCACCCACCGGTCGGCGAGCCGGCACCCGACGACGGCGACACACCCCGCGGCGACGGCGATCCCCGCGACGGACGGCAGCCGCAGCGTGAGGACGCTCGCGCCGAACCACTCGAACAGGACGTGCATCAGCAGGTAGTAGGCCCCGTGGACGACGTCGACGTTGCCGAGCATCCGCCAGATCTCGCCGGTGGACCGCGAGGCGACCTGCCAGGTGGCCGCCTCGTCGCGCCAGACGCTGTCCTGCCGGGTGATCCCCCACAGGCCGAACGCCCACGTCCACACGACCGGCACGGCCCACACCACGGGCAGACGGCGGCACGGCATGAAAAAGCTCCCCCCGGAACGGCTGTCGACGGCCGGACAGGAAGAGCGAGGATCATCGGACGAGGTTCCCGCGCCCACGCGTACGTAGGCTTCCGCCTGTGAACCCAGACTTTCGTTTCGCCCCCGCCACCGGCGTCGGCTCCCTGCCCGGCGGTGACGCCCGGGAGGCCGCCAAGACGGTCACCGGCTCGTTCGAGGACTTCCCCCACCTCGCGGAACTCCCCGCGCGCGGGCCGGGCGCCGACATGATCGGCCGTACGGCGGGGATGCTCGTCGAGCTGTACGCGCGCGTGGAGCCGAGCGGCTGGCGCCTGGGGGACAGGCCGGGCCGGGACACGAAGCGGGCGCGCTCGTGGCTGGGCGAGGACCTGGACGCGCTGGAGGAGTTCACGCAGGAGTACACCGGGCCGCTGAAGGTGCAGGCCGTCGGCCCGTGGACGCTCGCCGCGTCCCTGGAACTGCGCAACGGCGAGTCCGCGCTGTCCGACCTGGGCGCCTGCCGCGACCTCGCCGGCTCCCTCGCGGAGGGCCTGCGCGAGCACCTCGCGGAGGTCCAGCGGCGCGTCCCCGGTGCTCAACTCGTCCTCCAGCTCGACGAGCCCTCCCTCACCGCCGTTCTGCGCGGACACGTCAAGACCGCCAGCGGCTACCGCACCCACCGCGCCGTGGACCGCCAGCTCGTCGAGGCGACCCTCCGGGACGTCCTCGGCGTGAACGCGCACGGGATCGTGCACAGTTGCGCCCCCGACGTCCCGTTCGCCCTGCTGCGCCGGGCCGGAGCCGCCGCCGTCTCCTTCGACTTCTCGCTCCTCACCGAGCGTGACGACGACGCGATCGGTGAGGCCGTCGAAGCGGGCCTGAAGCTGTTCACCGGTGTCGTGCCGGGCACGGACACGGCATTGTCAGACCCTGCCGGTAGCGTCATGGGTGTCAGGACGCTGTGGCGCAGGCTGGGGCTGTCACCGGCGCTTCTCGCCGAGGCCGTGACGGTGACCCCGGCGTGCGGGCTGGCGGGCGCTTCCCCCGCGTACGCCCGCACCGCGCTCGCCCACTGCGTCCGGGCGGCGAGATCCCTCGCGGACAACCCTGAGTAACGGAGGACAAAGGTGGCCGGCGACAAGCAGACGGAGGCCCGCGAGCGGCACGCCCAGCTCGCGGAGCAGATCGAGGAACACCGCTTCCGGTACTACGTGAAGGACGCCCCCGTCGTCAGCGACGCGGAGTTCGACCAGCTCCTGCGCGCGCTGGAGGCCCTGGAGGAGGAGTTCCCGGAGCTGCGCACCCCGGACTCACCGACGCAGAAGGTCGCGGGCGCGTACGAGACGGAGTTCACGTCCGTCGAGCACCGCCAGCGCATGTTGTCCCTCGACAACGCCTTCGACGACCTCGAACTCGCCGCCTGGGCCGAGCGCGTCCACAAGGACGTCGGCACATCCGTGTACCACTTCCTGTGCGAGCTGAAGGTCGACGGCCTCGCCGTCAACCTCACGTACGAGCACGGCCGCCTCACCCGCGCGGCGACGCGCGGCGACGGCCGCACGGGCGAGGACATCACGCCCAACGTCCGCACCATCGCGGAGATCCCCGACCGCCTCACCGGCGACCGCGTCCCCGACCTCGTGGAGATCCGGGGCGAGGTCTACTTCCCGATGGAGAAGTTCGCCGAGCTCAACGCCCACCTGGTCGCGATCGGTGACAAGCCCTTCGCCAACCCCCGCAACGCGGCGGCCGGTTCACTCCGCCAGAAGGACCCCCGCAAGACCGCCAGCCGCCCCCTGCACATGGTCGTCCACGGCATCGGAGCCCTGGAGGGCTACGACGGCCTCACCCGCCTCTCCGAGGCGTACGACCTGCTGCGCACCTGGGGCCTGCCGACCTCCGCGCACAACAGGGTCGTCGGTGACCTCGACGGCGTACGGCAGTTCATCAAGCACTACGGCGACAACCGGCACTCCGTCGAGCACGAGATCGACGGCGTCGTCGTCAAGCTCGACGAGATCCCCCTCCAGGGCCGCCTCGGCTCCACCTCGCGCGCGCCGCGCTGGGCCATCGCGTACAAGTACGCGCCGGAGGAGGTCAACACCAAGCTCATCAACATCCGCGTGGGCGTGGGCCGTACGGGGCGCGTCACGCCGTACGCGCAGGTCGAGCCGGTGACGGTCGCGGGCTCCGAGGTCGAGTTCGCGACCCTGCACAACCAGGACGTCGTCAAGGCGAAGGGGGTGCTGATCGGGGACACGGTCGTGCTGCGCAAGGCGGGGGACGTGATCCCGGAGATCCTCGGGCCGGTCGCCGATCTGCGGGACGGCACCGAGCGGGAGTTCGTCATGCCCGCCGAGTGCCCCGAGTGCGGGACGCCGCTGCGGCCCATGAAGGAGGCCGACGTCGACCTGCGCTGCCCCAACGCCCGTAGCTGCCCCGCCCAGTTGCGTGAGCGCCTGTTCTACCTCGCCGGCCGCAAGTCCCTCGACATCGAGCACTTCGGATACGTCGCCGCAGCCGCCCTCACCAAGCCGCTGGAGCCCGACACGCCGCCGCTCCTCGACGAGGGCGACCTCTTCGACCTCACCATCGAACAGCTCCTGCCCATCAAGGCGTACGTCCTCGACCAGGACAGCGGCCTGCCCAAGCGCGACCCCAAGACCGGCGAGGAGAAGATCGCCACCGTCTTCGCCAACCAGCAGGGCGAGGCGAAGAAGAACGCGGTCGCGATGCTGGAGAACATCGCGGCGGCGAAGGAACGGCCGCTGGCGCGCGTGCTGACGGGGCTGTCGATCCGGCACGTCGGGCCGGTCGCCGCCGAGGCGCTCGCGCGCGAGTTCCGGTCCATCGAGCGCATCGAGCAGGCCACTGAGGAAGAACTCGCCGGGACCGACGGAGTCGGCGGGATCATCGCCGCCTCGCTCAAGGAGTGGTTCGCCGAGGACTGGCACCAGGAGATCCTGCGCAAGTGGCGCGCGGCGGGCGTACGCATGGAGGAGGAGAACTCCGGCGAGGACGAGGGCCCGCGCCCGCTGGAGGGGCTCACCGTCGTCGTCACCGGCACGCTGGAGCACCACACGCGGGACGGCGCGAAGGAGGCGCTCCAGACGAGAGGCGCGAAGGTCACCGGGTCGGTATCGAAGAAGACGTCCTTCGTCGTCGTGGGTGACAATCCCGGGTCCAAGTACGACAAGGCCATGCAGCTCAAGGTGCCCGTTCTGAACGAGGAAGGGTTCGCCGTCCTCCTGGAGCAGGGCCCCGAGGCGGCTGCGGACGCGGCGCTTCCGGTCGAGGAGTAGCCGTGAAAGGCCACCCGTTCGGCGCATTTGGGAGCGATACGGGTGGCCGGTGCGCATTCGGGCAACCGTCGCCGACCGCTGCCCGTACACGTCCTGATCGGCCTACTGTTGAGTTGTGCGCCTGCCGTGCCCAGTTGCGGCCGGCGCATCCCCGGCTTGTCAGAACCGGGGACCAGGCATGTCCCACGCGGCGTGGGCACCGCCGGCTGTGAGAGGGACGGAATGGAACCGACCGAGAGCGCCGCTCCGGACTCCCGGCTGCGCCCGCGCTGGACGGCCGGGATCAGCGGGCGGAGCCTGTGGGCGGCTCGCACGGCCGACGAGGCCGTGGTGTCGCTGCCGGTAGCCGACGGCATGGTGTCGCTGCCCGGCGGCTCCTCGCCGGACGGCGACAGCGAGCGGCACAGCCTGTCGGCGCTGCCCGCGGCCGTCGTCGCCGCTGCCGCGCTCGCGCTCGGCGCCGGGTTCTACCGGGCCTTCACCGGCGGCCACGCCCTGTTCCCCTCCGGCACCCTCGGCTGGTCCCTCGCGCTCCTCACCGGGGTCATCGTCGGCCACCTCGTCATGCTCGGACGCGCCCGCTGGTGGGGCGGTACGGGGTCCGGGGCCGCGCTCACCCTCGCCGTCCTGCTGCTCTACGGCTGGGTGCCCGCCGGGCTCGTCAGCCTCACCGTCGTCGTCCTCGTCGGCGTCGCGCGCCGGCATCGGTGGCGGCAGGGGATCCTGCACGGCGCCGTCGACATCCTCGGCATCGGGGCGGGCGCGCTGGTGCTCGCGGTGTGCGGGCGGGTGCCGTCCGTCGAAGCGCCGTGGGACCCCGAGACGTGGACCGTGTACACGGCCCCTCAGGTCGTCCTCGTCGCCGTCGCGTACCTCGCCGTCACCCGCGTCCTGCTCTGGTTCCTCCAGGGGCCCTTCCACGGCGGTCTGCCGACCGTCGCCCGCACCGCCCTCGTACGGCAGTCGATCGTCGCCGTCGCGCTCCTCGGGATCGCGCCGCTCGTGTGCGTCGTCGCGGACGCGGAACCCGTCCTGCTGCCGCTGTTCTCGATCCCCCTCATCGCGCTCGACTCCACGCTGTGGATCGCCCGCATGCGCGCCGAGGAGCAACTCCGCGATCCGCTCACCGGGTTGCCCAACCGGCAGTGGCTGCTGGAGCGGATCTGGACCGCGCTGGACGACGCCGAACGGATCGGCGCGCGGGCCGCGTTGATGCTGATCGACCTCGACCGGTTCCGGTCCGTCAACGACACGCTCGGGCATCTCGCCGGTGACCGGCTGCTGTTGCAGATAGCCGACCGGCTCAAGGCGGCGCTGCCGCGCGGCGCCGAGGTCGCCCGGCTCGGCGGGGACGAGTTCGCGGTGCTGCTGCCCGTCGCCGACTCCACGACGTCCGCGACGCGGGTCGCCAGAGCCCTGGTGACGACGCTGAGTTCACCGCTCGACCTCGACGGGCTGACCCTCGTCCTGGAGGCCAGCGCCGGGGTCGCCGTGTTCCCCGACCACGCCGTCGACGCGGAAGGGATGCTGCGGCGGGCCGACGTCGCGATGTACCAGGCGAAGCGGGACCGTACGGGCGTCGAGGTGTACGAGTCCAAGCGGGACTCCAACACCCCCGACCGGCTCGGCCTGTTGGGCGATCTGCGGCGGGCCCTCGACGCGCACGAAGTGCAGTTGCACTACCAGCCCAAGGTGCGGTTCGACGGGCAGGTCGCGGGACTTGAGGCGCTGGTGCGCTGGGTGCACCCCGAGCGCGGCAAGGTCCCGCCGGACGAGTTCATCGCCATCGCCGAGTCGTCCGGGCTCATGCCCCACCTCACGGAGTACGTGCTGGAGACGGCACTCGAGCAGGTCGCCCGGTGGCGTGCGCAGGGCTTGCGCGTGCCGGTCGCCGTCAACGTCTCGCCCCGCGACGTCCACACGCCCGGCTTCGCCGGGTCCGTCGCCGCCCGCCTCGCCCGGCACGGCGTCCCGGCGGGAGCGCTCCAACTCGAAATCACCGAGCACGTGTTGCTGGAGGACCCCCAGCGCGCCGCCGACACCCTCAACGGCCTCACCGGCCACGGCGTGAAAATGTCCCTCGACGACTTCGGCACCGGCTACTCGTCCCTGGTCCACCTGCGCCGCCTCCCCGTCAGCGAGCTGAAGATCGACCGCTCCTTCGTCGCCCGCCTCGCCGTCGACCCGCAGGACGCCGAGATCGTGCGCTGCACCGTCGACCTCGCCCATTCCCTGGGCCTCCTGGTCGTCGCCGAGGGCGTCGAGGACGACGAGACCTGGGAACGCCTCCGCGACCTCGGCTGCGACGCCGTCCAGGGCTGGCTGGTCGCCGCGGCGATGCCGCCGGAGGAGACGACGGCGTGGCTGCGAGCGCGAGGTGCGCGCGGCTGGCAACGTCCGCGCGCAGCGCTCCCCGCCGCCGAGTAACCCACCCGCCCACCCGTTTCCAGCACCTCAAGAGGCGGACGTCTCCCGTGGGGCGCCTTCGCCGTCGGCGACCGCGGACCGTTGACTTCGTACGTCCTGCCCCGCCATGCCGTCTCACGGTGACCGGTTTCGTTGTGGCTGGTCGCGCCCACGCGGCGGAGCCGCATAGTCAACACAGCCCCGCGCCCCTGAGTGGCGCTGCCGCGCCCATCCACCACCCCCACCGCCCCCTCGGCCCTGCCGAATGCTCTCTCTTTTGTCACGATGCCCCCATGGAACGCATCCTCGGAATCGGCGGCTACTTCATCCGCGCGACCGACCCCGCCACCCTGCACACCTGGTACCGCGACTGCCTCGGCCTGGACATCGACGGCAACGGGCTCTGGCACCAGGAACCTGGCCCCACGGTGTTCGCGGCGTTCGAGAGCGACACGGAGTACTTCGGAACCGGGGACCAGCGGACGATGCTGAACTTCCGGGTCGGTGACCTGGACGCGATGCTCGCGCGGCTACGGGAGAAGGGAGCGGACGTGGTGGAGGAGACCCAGCAGATGGACGGCGTGGGGAAGTTCGGCTGGGTCACCGACCCGGAGGGGAACCGCATCGAGCTGTGGGAACCGGCGTGAGCCTCATCCGGCGGGCGCTCAGTCGACGGGCGTGAGGGGATCGGGCCGCGACAGGGCCTCGCGGAGAGGCACCCCCTGCCGTACGGCGACGGCGCGCCGCGCACGTAGTTCGGCCCGCGTACGGGGCCGGTACTTGGGCTCCTTCCCGCACCCGCACCCCGACCGCCCGTCGTACCGCAGCCCTTCCCCCAGCACGGCGGCCACCACGGACCAGGCCCGGACGTCCCGCCGGGGCGGCGCGGCGAAGTCGAACCCCGCGTGCACGAGGGGCCGCGCGCAGTTGGGGCAAACACATACGGCCACGGTATCGACGCGGACCCCGGACCCCCACCCGTTTCCGGCGCCCCGACGCACCCCCTCCGGCCCCCCGCCCCAAACCGTTTACCGCCCACGCACCCCCGCCCCCTAGGATTGGCCCCAAACCACACACACTCACCCCAGAGGAACGCTGCATGCCTGGCATTACGCGCGAGGAGGTCGCCCACCTCGCCCGGCTGGCGCGTCTGGAGCTGGAGAGCGAAGAGCTGGATCACTTCGCGGGACAGCTGGACGACATCATCGGCGCGGTCGCACGCGTCAGTGAGGTCGCTGATCAAGACGTACCCCCGACCTCGCACCCGCTGCCGCTGACGAACGTCATGCGGGCGGACGAGGTCCGTCCCTCGCTCACCCCCGTGCAGGCGCTCTCGGGCGCCCCGGCCCAGGAGCAGCAGCGTTTCAAGGTGCCGCAGATCCTGGGGGAGGACTAGACAGTGACGGACATCATCAAGCTCACGGCCGCTGAGACGGCCGAGAAGATCGCGTCCGGCGAACTCACCGCCGTACAGGTCACCGAAGCGCATCTCGCGCGGATCGAGGCGGTCGACGAGAAGGTGCACGCCTTCCTGCACGTCGACCGCGAGGGCGCGCTGAAGCAGGCGCGCGCGGTCGACGCGAAGCGGGCCAACGGCGAGAAGCTGGGCCCCCTCGCGGGTGTCCCGCTCGCGCTGAAGGACATCTTCACGACCGAGGGGATTCCCACGACGGTCGGGTCGAAGATCCTTGAGGGCTGGATCCCGCCTTACGACGCCACCCTCACCAAGCGCCTGAAGGCCGCCGACGTCGTCATCCTCGGCAAGACCAACATGGACGAGTTCGCCATGGGGTCCTCCACCGAGAACAGCGCGTACGGCCCCACCGGCAACCCCTGGGACCTGACCAAGATCCCCGGCGGTTCAGGTGGCGGGTCGAGTGCCGCGCTCGCCGCCCACATGGCCCCCCTCGCGATCGGCACGGACACGGGCGGCTCGATCCGCCAGCCCGCCGCCGTCACCGGCACGGTCGGCGTGAAGCCGACGTACGGAGCGGTCTCCCGGTACGGCATGGTCGCGTTCTCCTCCTCCCTGGACCAGGGCGGCCCGTGCGCGCGTACGGTGCTCGACGCGGCGCTGCTGCACGAGGTGATCGCCGGCCACGACCCGCTGGACTCGACGTCGATCGACGCGCCGGTCCCGCCGGTCGTCGAGGCGGCCCGCAACGGCAGCGTCGCCGGGATGCGCGTCGGCGTGGTCAAGCAGTTCCGCGGCGAGGGCTACCAGGCGGGCGTCCTCCAGCGCTTCGACGAGTCGGTGACGATGCTCAAGGAGCTCGGCGCCGAGATCGTCGAGCTGGACTGCCCGAGCTTCGACCTCGCGCTGTCGGCGTACTACCTGATCGCGCCCTCCGAGTGCTCCTCCAACCTGGCCCGCTTCGACGGCCTGCGCTACGGCAAGCGGACCGGCGACGACGGCACGCACTCGGCGGAGGAGGTCACCTCGATCACCCGCGCCGACGGCTTCGGCCCGGAGGTCAAGCGCCGGATCATCCTCGGCACGTACGCGCTCAGCAGCGGCTACTACGACGCGTACTACGGCTCCGCGCAGAAGGTCCGCACGCTGATCACCCGGGACTTCGAGAAGGCGTTCGAGCAGGTCGACGTCATCGTCTCGCCGACGACGCCGACCACCGCCTTCCCGATCGGCGAGCGCGCCGACGACCCGATGGCGATGTACCTGGCCGACCTGTGCACGATCCCGACGAACCTCGCGGGCAACGCGGCGATGTCCCTGCCGTGCGGCCTCGCGCCGGAGGACGGCCTCCCCGTCGGCCTCCAGATCATCGCTCCCGCGCTGAAGGACGACCGTCTGTACAAGGTCGGGGCCGCCGTAGAGGCCGCCTTCGTGGAAAAGTGGGGACACCCGCTCCTGGAGGAGGCTCCGTCGCTGTGAGCAACGCACTGTCGAAGGCCAAGGGCTTCAAGAAGTCCAAGTCCGGTACGTACGTGTCCATCGCCACCACCGCGTTCGGCGCGTTCGGTGTCGCCAAGCAGATCAAGAAGGCCCGCGCCGAGCAGGACACCCTGCGCCTGATCGACGCCACCGTCTCCGCGGTCGCGATCGTCACCGGCCTCGCCATCCTGTACCGCGAGCTGAAGCGGCTGGGCGACGACGACGTCCTGCTGGGCTGAGAGGGAAGTTTTCACCGTGACCACCACGACCGACCTGGTGTCGTACGAGGACGCACTCGCGTCGTACGACCCCGTCATGGGCCTTGAGGTCCATGTCGAACTCGGCACCAAGACCAAGATGTTCTGCGGCTGTTCGACCGCCCTCGGGCAGGACGCGAACACCCAGACCTGCCCGGTCTGCCTCGGCCTGCCCGGCGCGCTCCCGGTCGTCAACGCGACCGGCGTCGAGTCCGCGATCAAGATCGGCCTCGCGCTGAACTGCGAGATCGCCGAGTGGTGCCGCTTCGCCCGGAAGAACTACTTCTATCCGGACATGCCGAAGAACTTCCAGACCTCCCAGTACGACGAGCCGATCGCCTTCAACGGCTATCTGGACGTCCAGCTGGAGGACGGCGAGACCTTCCGCGTGCAGATCGAGCGCGCGCACATGGAGGAGGACACCGGCAAGTCGACGCACGTCGGCGGCGCCACCGGCCGTATCCACGGCGCGTCCCACTCCCTGCTCGACTACAACCGCGCCGGCATCCCCCTCATCGAGATCGTCACCAAGCCGATCGAGGGCGCGGGCGAGCGGGCCCCCGAGGTCGCGCGCGCGTACGTCCGTGAGCTGCGCGAGCTGATCAAGGCGCTCGGCGTCTCCGAGGCCCGCATGGAGATGGGCCAGATGCGCTGCGATGTCAACCTGTCGCTGCGCCCCCACGGCGTGGCCAAGTTCGGCACCCGCAGCGAGACGAAGAACGTCAACTCGCTGCGGTCCGTCGAGCGCGCGGCCCGCTTCGAGATCATGCGGCACGCGGCGGTCCTGGACGCGGGCGGCACGATCATCCAGGAGACCCGGCACTTCCACGAGGACACGGGGTCCACGACCTCCGGCCGCGTCAAGGAAGAGGCCGAGGACTACCGGTACTTCCCGGAGCCCGACCTCGTCCCCGTCGCGCCCTCGCGTGAATGGGTCGAGGAACTCCGCGCCGGGCTCCCGGAGTTGCCGCTCGCCCGCCGCAACCGGCTGCTCGCCGAGTGGGGCATCACCGGCACCGAGATGCAGGCGATCCTCAACGCCGGCGCCCTCGACCCGATCGTCGCCACGATCGACGCCGGCGCGGACGCGGCCTCCGCCCGCAAGTGGTGGATGGGCGAGCTGGCCCGCAGCGCCAACGAGTCCCAGGTCTCCCTGGACGAGCTGGCGATCACGCCGGTCCAGGTCGCCCGGGTCTCCGAACTCGTCACCAAGGGCGACCTGAACGACAAGTTGGCCCGGCAGGTCATCGAGGGCGTCCTCGCGGGCGAAGGCACCCCGGACGAGGTCGTCGACAAGCGGGGCCTCAAGGTCGTCTCCGACGACGGCGCGCTCAACAAGGCCGTCGAGGACGCCATCGCGGGCAACCCCGGCATCGCCGACAAGATCCGCGGCGGCAAGGTCGCGGCGGCGGGCGCGCTCGTGGGCGCGGTCATGAAGGCGACCCGGGGCCAGGCGGACGCGGCTCGCGTCAAGGAGCTGATCCTGGAGCAGCTGGGTGTGACGGAGGGCTGAATCCCCACGTCCTGAAGGGGGTTGGCGCGGCGACGCGTCAACCCCCTTTCCCCGTTGAGTGATACGGGGGACCGGGACCGTACTGCTCACCGTGAGCGTTCACGAGAACGTTCACGCAACGCCTCTCAGGACGGCGCGCTATGCTCCCGCGCCGTGAGGACCGACACCCGGGACGAGACCGACGTGACGACGATCCACCCCATGAACAACGCCACCGCCGGGGACGCGGAGGACGACGACATGGACCCAGTCGAAGACGCCCGCCGGGCCCGCTGGACGGCGACCGGCACCGGCGTCCTGCTCACCCTCGCCGGTCTCGCCGCAGCCCTCCTGCGGATCGGCGGCGGAAACCCGGCCCTGGTCCCGGCCGCGTTCGCGACAGGCGCCGCGATCTGCGGGTGCGCCGCGTTCCTCGGGGCCCGGGGGCACACCCGGCGCGCTCTGTGGCTGCTGGTCCTCGGCGTCATGGTGATGGCGTTCGGGGACCAGGCACACTGACGGCAACCCGAACCGTCTCCTCGGGCGCCGGCTCCCCGGCCACGGTTTCCTTGGCCGCCTCCCCGGCCGATGCCTCCCCGGCCACCGTCTCCTTGGCCACAGGCTCGCCGGCCACCCTCGCTTTGGCCACCGCCTCCTTCGGCCCGCGCGCCGCCGCGAGCCCCCGCGTGAGCCCCCTGCGCATCCACCGCCCCATCGGGCGCTCCACCCACCGCCAGATCCCGTACGACAGGAGCAGCATCGCGGTCGTCACCACGGCCATGTTCCCCCAGTGGCCGAGGGCGGGCACGTGCCGGGTGAGGCCCTTGGCGAGCGGGTAGCCGAGGCTCATGTGGACCAGGTAGAACGGGTAGGTCAGCGCCCCCGCCGTCACCAGCCAGCGCCAGCTCAGGTTCCGCAGCGGGCCGATGGTGGCCAGCATGAGGACGCCGAGGAACGCCGTCAGCAGCAGCGCGCACAGGCTCCAGGAGACGGTGCGGGTGCTTCCGGGCGCGGCCATGTGCCAGTCGACGCGTATCTGGAGCACGCTGAGCTGGTACGCCCACGCCATCCCCAGCAGGGTCCACAGCATCAGGTTCCGCCCGAACCGGAACATGAGATAGAGCGCGATCCCGGCGACGAACAGCCCCGCGTATCCGCTCAGGACGAACTGGTCGAGCAGCCTGTTCTGGGTGGAGTGCGTGACGTACGCGGCGACCAGCCAGACCGTGCAGAAGCCGAGCAGCCGCTCGTAGGTCGCGCCGAACTTCAGCACGATCGCCATCAGCAGATAGAAACGCGCCTCCAGATCGAGCGTCCAGGCGACCCCGGCGAGCAGATCGACGTCCAACGCGCCGGGAAACATCGTCAGGTTGGCCAGCACGGTCCGCGGGTGCAGGTCCTCCGGAAGGTTGTCGGACTTCTGGGGGAACACCGCGAGACGGGTGACGAGCAGCACGATCACCGCCCAGTACGCGGGGAAGAGCCGCGAGAGCCGGGACACCGCGAACTCGCCCGGCGTGCGCCCCCACGCGCTCATACAGATCACGAACCCGCTGATCAGGAAGAACATCTCGACCCCGAGCCAGCCGTACATCGAGGCGCGGTGCACGGTGTACGCGAACTCTCTGGGCGCCTCGCCCCAGATGCTCGGGAAGTTCTGGCCGAAGTAGTGGAAACAGGCGACCGCGAGCGCCGCCGCGAGGCGCAGCCCGTCGACGAGGGCGAGCCGCGGCGGCCGGTCGGGACTGTTCACCTGGCGGACGGACAACGTTCCTCCTGTCGACGAACTGTGCGGTTCCTACGGGGTGTAGGAGTCGCGGGCGCCCGAATAGTTGTTGCAGGGACGGGAGTTGTTACGTCCCTGTGATGCGACGAGGGGCGGCTCGCCGCCGGATCCGAGGGCCGTGAGAGGGTCGTGCCAACGGTTGATCCACACGAGAGGCAGCAGCATGTACGGGGTGTCCCTGGGGGACGACGGGGCCGAGCTGCGGCCCCTTGAGACGTGGCACGCCGAGGAACTCCTCGCCCACTTCGACCGGGGCCGCGACCACATCGGCCGGTTCATCGGCTTCAGCTCCCGCGAGACGGACGTCGAGTCGACCCGCTCGCTGCTCAAGCGCTACGCCGACAAACGCACCGAGGACTCCGGCTCCCTGCACGGTATCTGGTACGACGGCACGCTCGTCGGCGGCGTCCTGTTCCGTACGTTCGACGCGGCCACCGGCGTCTGCGAGGTCGGCTGCTGGCTGGAGCCCGCCGGGGTCGGCAAGGGCCTCGTCACGCGCGCGATGCACGTCATGATCGACTGGGCCGTCGACGTACGCGGCATGCACCGCGTCGAATGGCACGCCGCCTCCGGCAACACGGCCAGCTTGAACGTCGCCCGCCGCCTCGGCATGAAGCAGGACGGCGTCCTGCGCGGCAGCCACCTCCACAAGGGCGAGCGGCACGACATCGAGATCTGGTCGCTGCTCGCGACGGAGTGGCGTACCGCGCACAGCGATCATTAAGGAACCTCTCAGACGGCGTCCGTACGGTGCGGGGCATGGCTACCAAGACAGAAGACAACGCCGGCGAGATCTCCGAGGTGGAGCTGACCAAGGGCGCCGAGGAGGAGCCCCTCGCGGACGACGAACTCCTCGCGGAGGGCGGGGAACCGGAGCCGAAGGAGACGTCGTACGTCGGACAGGGTGCCGCGGCTGTCGTCTCCGCCGCCCTCGGGTTCGTGTCGCTGAGCGGCAGTTGGATCGGTACGGTCGCGTCCGCGCGCGAGACGCTGATAGGCCAGCTCCAGACGTCCTCGACGGCGGGTGTCCCCACGCAGCTCAAGGAGATCTACGGCGACGCCTGGAAGACCAGCGCGTTGTACGCCGGTCTCTTCGCTCTCATCGCCTTGGTCACCGCCGTCGTCGTCCTGGTCCGGCCCGCTTTCGGCAACCCGGACAAGGCGCAGCCGGCGTGGATCAAGTCCGTCGCCTGGGGCGGCGTCGCCCTCGGGGTGATCGGCCTGCTGCTGGCCGTACTCAAGTACAGCGACGCCCTTCTGAGCGTGCCGTCCGCGAGCTGACCGAGCCGATCAGGGGTTCTCAGGGGCCGCCGTAAGCACCTACGGCGGTCCCTAAGGACCCTTCTCCCGTTTCTAAGGCCCCCGCCCCCGCCGAAGATGCGGAACTCTCCCGATGTGCCCGACCCCCCTCGGGAACGAAGGTGGAACCACCACCGAGACAGACCGAGACAGGGAGAGTCCAGATGTTCCAGTACGAGTCCCACCAGCTCCGCTCCGCCGAACTGATCCGGCGCGCGAACCACGAGCGGCTGGTCAACGAGGCGGTACGCGCACGCAAGGACGCCGCCGGGGCGTCCGATACGAAGCAGCCCCAACGGCACTGGTTCACCAGGGCGGCGTGAGTGCCGCCGGATGCCGTGCGCGCGATAACCGCTGGGGCGTTGTCAGACCCGTGTGCGATGCTCGGCGGCGTGGAGATGAGGTCGGTCAGTCCCGTGTTCGTGGGTCGAGCGGATGAGCTCGGCGCGCTGAACGACGCGCTCGCGCGTGCGGCGGCGGGGGAGCCGCAGGCGCTGGTCGTCGGGGGCGAGGCGGGGGTCGGGAAGACGCGGCTGGTCGAGGAGTTCGGGGCGGTCGCCGAGCGGCAGGGGGCGGTCGTCGCGGTCGGCGGCTGTGTCGAGATCGGCGCCGACGGGCTGCCGTTCGCGCCGTTCTCCACCGCCCTGCGCGCCCTGCGCCGGGCCCTGCCCGAGGAGTTGGCCGCCGCTGCCGCCGGGCAGGAGGAGGAGCTGGCCCGGCTGCTGCCCGAACTCGGCGAGACCGCGCGCGGGCGGCACGACGAGGAGGGCACCGCCCGCCTCTTCGAACTGACCGCGCGCCTGCTGGAGCGGGTCGCCGACGGGCGTACGGTCGTCGTCGTCATCGAGGACCTGCACTGGGCGGACACCTCGACCCGCCACCTCCTGGCCTACCTGTTCCGCACGCTGCGCACGGGCAGGCTGCTCGTCCTCGCGACGTACCGCAGCGACGACATCCACCGCCGCCACCCCCTGCGCCCCCTCCTCGCCGAACTCGACCGCCTGCGCACGGTCCGCCGCATCGAACTCGCCCGCTTCACGCGCGAGGAGGTGGGCCGTCAGATCGCCGGCATCCTCGCCGCGGAACCCGACCCCGCGCAGGTCGACGAGATCTTCGAGCGGTCCGACGGGAACGCGTTCTTCGTCGAGGAACTCGCCGTCGCCTGCACCGGCGAGTGCTGCGCCGGGCTCACCGACTCCCTGCGGGACCTCCTCCTCGTCCGCGTGGAGGCGCTGCCCGACCACGCGCAGCGCGTCGCGCGGATCACCGCCGAAGGGGGGTCGACGGTCGAGTACCCGCTGCTCGCCGCCGTCGCCGGGCTCTGCGAGGACGACCTCATCGAGGCGCTGCGCGCGGCCGTCGGCGCGAGCATCCTGATTCCCGCGCCCGGCGGCGACGGCTACCGGTTCCGGCACGCGCTCGTACGCGAGGCCGTCGCGGACGACCTGCTGCCGGGGGAGCGGTCGCGGCTGAACCGGCGGTTCGCGCAGGCGCTGGAGGCCGAGCCCGGGCTCGTCCCCGCCGACCAGCGGGCGACGCGCCTCGCGAGCTACTGGTACCACGCGCACGACCCGGCGAAGGCGCTGCCCGCCGTGCTCGACGCGGCGGCGGAGGCGCGGTCGCGGCACGCGTACAGCGAGCAACTGCGGTTGCTGGAGCGGGCGATGGAGCTGTGGGACGCGGCGCCGGGGGAAGTCCTCGCGCGGCTGCGGCCCGTCGACTACGCGGAGGCGTACCCCCCGTCCGGCTACGCCCCGGGGACGACACCCCTCAGCTACCTGGACCTGATGGCCGAGGCGGCCGTCGCGGGCCGGCTGTCCGGCGCGCGGGAACGGGCCCTGAAGATCACCCGGCGGGCCCTGCGGCTGCTGGAGGAGGACCCCGACCCGCTGCGCGCCGCCTGGTTCTGGGTCCAGCGCTCCAAGCTGCTGCCCGCGCTCGGGCGCGGCGACGGCTGGCAGGAACTGTCCACCGCGCAGGACCTGGTGCGCGGGCTGCCGCCGTCCACCGTGCACGCCGAGGTGCTGTCGTCCGTCGCGGGCTGGTACATGCTCCACGAACCCGGGCCCGAGGCGATCGGCGCCGCCCAGCGGGCCGTGGAGTACGCGCGCATGGTCGGCGCCGAGGAGATCGAGTACCAGGCCCGCCTGGACCTCGGCGGGCTGATGGTCGGCGCCGGGGACATCGAGGCCGGGCTCGCGGAGATGCGGGAGGTCACGGAGCGGTTCGTGGCCCGCCGGATCTTCTCCGGGATCGGCCGCGCCCACGTCAACCTGCCGTCCGCGCTGGAGAGCGTCGGCCGCTCCGCCGAGTCCGCGGCCCTGCTGCGGGAGGGCCTGCGGATCGTCAAGAAGTGGGGGCTGCGCAACAACGAGCCCTGGATCTGGGCCAACCTCGCGGAGTCCCTGATCTCCCTGGGCCGGTGGGACGAGGCCGCCGAGGCGGCCTTCAACGCGCGATACGCCGTCCAGGCGACCAAACCCCGCGGCGCGGGCTTCTACTTCCTCGCCCACCTCGCCCTCGCGCGCGGGCGGCTCACCGACGCGGCCCAGTACCTCGCCGAGGGCCAGGCGTCCTTCGGCCCCCACGACCGGATGCCGCAGTACGTCCTGCCCTTCGCCTCGTTGAGCCTCGCCCTCGCCGCCGCCGAGGGGCGTATCGACGACGCCCGTACGGAACTGACCCACGTCCTCGACGCGGGGCTCGCCCCGCAGGTCCACCGCGACGCCTGGCCGCTGCTCCTCGCCGCCGCGAGCGCCGAGGCGGACGCCCGGGAGGCGTCGGCGGCGCACGTGGCGCGCATCCGGGAGACGGCGCGGAAACTCGCCACGCCCGCGCCGATGTGGTGCGCGTACGACCTGTGGGTGCGCGCGGAACTCCAGCGGGCGCAGGGGCGGGACACCGTGGACGAGTGGTCCGACGTGGTCACCGCGTTCGAGTGCCTGGAGCGGCCCTACGACCTGGCGCGCGTGCGCTACCGCCTCGCGGAGAGGCTGGTCGTGTCCGGCGGGGACGACGAGCGCGCCCGTGCGGCGGACCTCCTGCGCCTGGTCCAGGCCGTGGCCGAGCACCTCAAGGCCCGCCCCCTCCTCGAATCCACCGCCCACCTCACCCGCCGGGCCCGCCTGACCCCGCCCCCCACCCCCACCGACGCCCTCGGCCTCACCACCCGCGAACACGACGTCCTGCGCCTCGTCTCCGCCGGCCACACCAACCGCCAGATCGCCGAGCACCTCTTCATCTCCCCCAAGACCGCGAGCGTCCACGTCTCCAACATCCTGGCGAAGCTCTCGGTGTCGACCAGAGGCGAGGCGGCGGCACTGGCCCACCGACTGGGCCTGTTCCCGGTGGGCGCGGGCTGACGCGACCTTGGGCGAGACGGAGTGGGGGCGGGTGCGGGACAATGGAAACGTTCATGAACCCTGGAGGGAGCTGTGTTGTACCAGATCCAGTTCACCGAGCAAGCCGCAGCGCAGCGCGATGCCCTTCCCGAAGACCGTCGCAAACTCCTGGAGCGCGGGCTTCTCAAACTGGCTGAGGACCCCTTCACCCCGGTCTCGCAGGCCGTCAGCGGTGAGGACATCCGGGTTGTCTCGGTCGCGCCAGGCCTCGCTGTCGACTACATGGTGCACAGGGCGTTCCTGATCCTCGTGTCCGTGGCGATTCTCGACAAGTCCTTGCTCGACGAGTAGCCGACCGCCTCGACGAGGCCCGGAGGAGCTGCGATGTTCAACGCCTTTGAGGAACTCTTCTCCCCGGGCCGTAAGCACACGCAGGACGAGCAGAACCGGCTGGAGCTGACGCGGGAGGACGTCGGGGACGGGGATCCGGGGCGGGGGCCGATAGATCTGTCGTCGGGGAAGGTCACGGTGCGGGTGGCGCGTGCGGAGGAGGAGCCGGCGTCACCGGGTGAGGCTCTCGGGGACGACGCGGAGAAGGGCTGACGGCTCCCAGGGATCGCGCGCGGGGCCGACCCCGCCGGTGGCCGCCCGATGGCCTCGACGCCCGTGTTGCACCTCGGCCGTGCACCCCTCAGCTCACCTCAAGCTCCAGAATCCGGTCGTCCCCGTTGCGCACCTCACCGCGCCCGTCCGTGTTGCTGGTCGTCACCCACAGCTTGTCGCCCCCGGCGGCGACCACCGTCCGCAGCCGCCCGTACTCCTCCGTCAGGAACGCCTGCGGTTCGGCGGAAGCCTCCGTGCCGTTCAGCGGGACGCGCCACAGGCGCTGGCCCCGGAGCCCGGCCATCCAGAGGGAGCCCCGCGCGTACGCGATCCCGCTGGGGGACGCCTCGGCGGTGGACCACTGGGCGAGGGGGTTGCGGTACGCGGCGTCGGTGGACCTGCCCTCCGCCTCGGGCCAGCCGTAGTTGCCGCCGGGGGCGATCGCGTTGAGTTCGTCCCACGTGTTCTGCCCGAACTCGGCGGCGAAGAGGCGCTGCCGGGAGTCCCAGGCGAGCCCCTGGACGTTGCGGTGGCCGTAGGAGTAGACGGGGGAGCCGGGGGTGGGGTTGCCCGGCGCGGGCTCGCCCTCGGGGGTCAGCCGGAGGATCTTGCCGCCGAGGGAGCCGCGGTCCTGGGAGAGCCCCGTGTCACCGGACTCCCCGGTGCCCGCGTACAGCATCCCGTCGGGCCCGAACGCGATACGCCCGCCGTTGTGGATGCGCCCCTTGGGGATGCCCCTGAACACCGTGTCGGGAGCCCCGAGCTGCTGCCCCGCCGGCCGCTGGACGTCGTACCGCATCCGGACGATGCGGTTGTCGGACTCGGACGTGAAGTACGCGTACACCATCCGGTCGGAGGCGAACCGGGGCGACAGGGCGAGCCCCAGCAGCCCCCCTTCGCCGTCGGGCGACACCCCGGGCACCTCGCCCGCCTCGGTCTTGGACCCGCCCTCGACCAGCGTGACCGTCCCCTCGTCCCGGGACGCCACCAGCAGCCCCCCGCCGGGGATCGCGGCGACACCCCAGGGCGACTTCAGCCCCTCGGCGACGGTCCGCACGACCCGGACGGACCCCTTCGCGGGCGGCGGCTCGGCCTCCCCGCGAGGAGCCGGGCTCCCGGCGGAGGAAGGAGCCCCGGGGGACGCCCCGCCCTCGGGCTCCCGCGCATCGGAGTCCCCGGACGAGCACCCGGCCCCCAGCAGCAGCACCCCGACCGCCACCCCGGCCACCACACCGCGACGTCCCACGAACCCGACCCCTTCCACCCGCCGACCTCTGCCTGTCATACGAGCCGCACGCCCCACGAGTTCCCGCCCCACCGCGAGAGATCCCGGCCGCCTCAGTCCCACGACCCCAGGGCCCGGGGCAGCGCGGCGACTTCCGCCAGATCCTCCGCGCTCAGCCGCACCTCGGCGGCCCCCGCGTTCTCGGTGACCCAACGTTCCTGCTTGGCCCCCGGCAAGGCGATCACGTGCCGCCCCTGGGCCAGCACCCAGGCGAGGGCGACCTGCGCGACGGTCGCCCCGTGGCGTGCGGCGACGCGGCGCAGCCCGGCGACGATCGGCTGGTTCGCGGCCATCATCTCGGCGGTGAAGCGGGGGTGGCGCGCACGCATGTCGTCGGGTTCGAAACCCTGCCCCGGGGTGAGCGTGCCGGTGAGGTACCCGTTCCCGAGGGGCATCGCGGCGAGGAAGGTGATGTTGCGGGAGGCGCACCAGGGCAGCAGGGAGGCGAGCGCCTCGGGGGACCAGACGGACAGTTCCGCCTGGACGGCGGCGACGGGGAACACCTGCTGGACGCGCGTCAACTGGCGCAGCGTCGGCTCGTGGAGGTGTGCGCCGGAGCGCCGCTGCCCCCGCGCCCCCAGCGCGCACAGCCCGAGCGCCCGCACCTTGCCCGCGCGCACGAGGTCGGCCATGGCGCCCCAGGTCTCCTCGACGGGCACCTCGGGGTCGGCGCGGTGGAGCTGGTAGAGGTCGATGACGTCGGTCTGGAGCCGCCGCAGGGACGCGTCGCAGGCGCGCCGGACGTACCCGGGGCGGCCGTTGGCGACGATGTGCTGATCGCCGACGAGCAGCCCCACCTTGGTGGCGACGAACGCCTCACCGCGCCGCTCCTTCAGGGCCCGCCCCACGAGCAGCTCGTTGGTGAACGGCCCGTACATGTCGGCGGTGTCCACTAAGGACGACCCCACGTCCAGTGCCCGGTGCACCGCGCGCGCGGACTCGTCGCCCCGCCGCCGCGAGCCGCTGTACCCCCAGCTCATCGGCATGCACCCGAGTCCGACGGCCCCCGCCGAGAGCGCGCCGGCGCCGATCGTCCTGCGCTCCACCTGCCCCTGACCCTCCCTCTCCTGAACTCCTCAAACCTAACCTCTGCACGCGCGCGTGCCTGACATAACCTCCTGCCCATGACTGACGACACCGCACGTCACAGCGTTCAAGACGTCTGGCTCTCCATCCCGCCGGAGGAGATCGAGGGCCTCCCGCAGGGCCCGAACTACCTTTTCTGGGACGGCGGCCCGGACGGCACCCAGCCCTATCCCGGCGACCCGGCGCGGTGCGCCTTCTACGTCGTTCCGTACATGAAGCGCCAGCCCGTGAAGATCGGCCCGCTGGAGGCGATGCCGAACCTCCGCGTCGTCCAGACCCTCACGGCCGGTGTGGACGACATCACGGCCCGCCTCGACCTGCTCCGACCCGGTGTGAAGCTGTGCAACGCGCGCGGGGTGCACGAAACGAGCACCGCCGAACTCGCCCTCACGCTCACGCTCGCTTCCCTGCGCGGCATCCCGGGCTTCGTGCGCGCGCAGGACCGCCAGGAGTGGCAGGGCGGCTTCCACCCGGCGCTCGCGGACCGCACGGTCCTGATCCTCGGCTACGGCGCGATCGGCGAGGCGATCGAGGACCGGCTCACGGCGTTCGAGATCGCGCGGGTGGTACGGGTCGCGCGCGCCGGGCGCACGACGGAGCGCGGACCGGTGCATTCCATCGAGGAGCTGCCGGAACTGCTTCCGCTCGCGGATGTCGTGATAGTGGTGACGCCGCTCACTGAGAGCACTCGTATGCTCGTCAACAAGCCGTTTCTGGCCCGCATGAAGGACGGCGCGCTCTTGGTCAACGTGGCGCGTGGGGCGGTGGTGGACACCCAGGCGCTGCTCGCTGAGCTGGAGTCGGGCCGCCTGACGGCCGCGCTGGACGTCACCGATCCCGAGCCGCTGCCCGCCGGGCACCCGCTGTGGAGTGCGCCGGGAGTCCTGATCAGCCCGCACGTCGGCGGCCCGAGCAGCGCTTTCCTGCCAAGGGCCAAGCGCCTGCTGGTCGACCAGTTGGTGAGATATGTGAACCGCGAACCTCTGCGGAACGTGATCCTGACGACGGGCGTGGCAGGCGTGTAACCGGATTCAGGTACCCTCCGCAGTCCTCCGGACGCGGGGTGTACCGGCATAGTCGCTGGTCGTCACGGAGCGTAGAGGAACTATGTCCCTGAGTGACGAGACTGGTGTATCGTCCCGGACAGGGGCAGCGCCACGCACGATTCGGCGCCGGGGATGGACGTTCACGGATTTGTGAGGGGGGCGACGGGCGATGCACGGCCTACAGGCGAACGGTCCGACGCGGCGGGGCCGCCGACGGCGACCCTGGAGCACCGCGCCACGCAGAAACGGCTCGCAAGGCGGCCACACCACCGCACACGGCAACCGGAACAGCGCGTCCCACGTCGGCACCGACCACCCGCCCCACGCAGGCGACCACCACCGCCCGGGGCCGAAGCAGACCGGGAGGCCCTGGTGAACGCGCCGCCCTCCGCCATGACGACGACGCTCGACGAGATGCTGCGCCCCCACCCCGAACCGGGGACGCCGCCCGCCAGGCCCCCGGCCTCCCGGGGAACCACCCGGACCCTGGTCCACCAACTCCTCATCGCCCTGGTCTGCGCGGGTTACGCCATCGGCTCCGCGCTCGGCTGGGGCGATCGGCAACTCGCCCTGATCATGGGCGACTTCGGGCTCAGCGCGGCGGCCGGCACCGCGGCCGTGTCCTGTTTCCTGTACGCGCGCAGCCGCCACGTCCGCTTTCGGCCGGCCTGGCTGCTGTTCGCCCTCTCCTCCGCGATGGCCTCGCTCGGCAACCTGATCTGGGGCTGGTACGAGGTCGTCCTCGACGCCCGGGTGCCGAGCCCCAGCTACGCCGACCTGTTCTTCCTGTGCTTCGCCCCGCCCGCCATCGTCGGCCTCCTCGTGCTGGCGACCAGGCCCGTCTCGAAGGCCGGCTGGGTCTGCCTCGCCCTGGACGCCTGGCTGATCGCCGGCTCCCTGCTCACGCTCTCCTGGAGCCTCGCCCTCGCGCAGGCCGCCAAGTTCGAGGGCACCGGCGTCGCGCACACCGCGCTGTCCCTGGCGTACCCGCTCCTGGACATCGCGCTGGTCAGCATGGTCCTCGTCCTGCACTTCCGCAGGTCCTCGGTGAACCGCACGGCCGTCAACACCGCCGTGGGGGCCCTCGCGCTCACCGTGATGTGCGACGCCCTGTTCACCTCGCCCCTGCTGCACAACGGCTACCGCTCGGGCCAGCTCCTGGACGCGGGCTGGTTCGCCGGCTCGCTCCTGCTGGCGTACGCGCCCTGGGCCGCGACCGGCACCACCCGCGCCGAGACCCCCACGAGCCTGTGGGGCGCCGACCCGCGCATCGTCCACGAGCACATCCCGGGCCGCGACCACCGCCACCCGGCGCCGCCGACCCTCGACCGCCCGCGCCCGCGGCCCAGCACGCCACCCCCCGACCGCCACCACAGCACCACCCGCCCCATCACGGGCTCGCTGGCCGCGCTCACGCCGTACCTCGCGGCGGCCGTCTGCACGCTGGGCATCCTCTACAACGTCCTCAACGGCCGCAGCGTCGACCGCGTCGTCCTGCTCACCGGAGGCGCCGTCGTCCTCGCCCTCGTCGTCCGCCAGGGCATCATGCTCCTCGACAACGTCAAGCTCACCCAGGAGCTGGCGCAGAAGGAGAACTACTTCCGCTCCCTGGTCCAGGGCTCCAGCGACGTCATCATGATCGCCGCCCCGAGCGGCGCCCTGAAGTACGTCTCACCGGCAGCCGCGGGCGTGTACGGCCGCCCCGCCGAGGAGATGCACGGCCGGGAGCTCGCGCACTTCATCCACCCCGACGACCTCGGCGGCGTCGTCCACGAGGTGCGCCGCTTCCTCGCCACCAGCCCGTACGACGAACCCACCACCCGCATCGAGTGCCGCTTCCGCTCCGGCGACGGCGGCTGGCTGAACGTGGAGTCCACCGTCAACCGCCACCACGGCGGCCTGATCTTCAACAGCCGCGACGTCACCGAACGCGTCCGGCTCCAGGCCCAGCTCCAGCACAGCGCCGAGCACGACCCGCTCACCGACCTGCCCAACCGCGCCCTGTTCACCCAGCGCGTCCAGCAGGCCCTGTCCGGCCGCCGCAGCTCCGACCGGGGCCACGCCCTGCGCAACACGGCCGTGCTCTTCATCGACCTCGACGGCTTCAAGGCCGTCAACGACACCATCGGCCACGCCGCCGGCGACGACCTCCTGATCCAGGCGGCCCGCCGCCTCCAGGACGCCGTACGCCAGGGCGACACGGCCTCCCGGCTCGGCGGCGACGAGTTCGCGGCGCTCATCATGGGCGACAACTCCCGCGACCGCGGCGCCCGCGAACGGCACATCCTGGAGCTCGCCGACCGCCTCAGGATCGCCCTCTCGCAGCCGTACGCCATCGACGGCAACGACGTGCGCGTCGCCGCCTCCATCGGTGTCGCCTTCGCCGAACCGGGCCTGGGCGCGGGCGAGTTGCTGCGCAACGCCGACCTCGCGATGTACCGCGCGAAATCCGGCGGCAAGGGCCGCGTCGAGCTGTACCAGCCGCAGATGCAGCAGGACGTGGTGCGCAAGGCGGAGCTGGCGACGCGGCTGCGCGCGGCGCTCAACGACGGCGAGTTCACGCTCGTGCACCAGCCCGTCGTCCGGCTCGCGGACGGCCGGATCTCGTCGGTCGCGGCGCTCGCGCGCTGGCGGTCCTCGCAGGGTGTGCTGTTCACGCCGGCCGAGTTCCTGCGGGTCGCCGAGGACGGCGACCGGACGGCGGAGCTGGCGCAGTGGGTGCTGGCCGAGGCGGTCGAGCTGGCCGCCGAGCGCGCGGCCACGGGGCTGTCCGTGCCGGTGACCGTGCGCACGGACGCGCGCAGGCTCGTCGAGCGGTCCTCGCCGCTCGCCGCCGCCGAGGCGCTGCTGACCCGGCACGGGCTGCCGTCCGGGGCGCTCACGATCGAGCTGGCCGGCGCCGACCCGGCGGTGCCGCTGGAGGACCTGGAGCGGCGCCTGAGCGCCCTGCGGCGCCTCGGCGTCCGGATCGTGCTCGACGGCCTCGGCACGGGCTGTACGGGGCTCACGGCGCTGCGCAGGCTGCCCGTGGACGTCCTCAAGCTCGACCGGGGGCTCGTCGACGGCGTCGTGGAGTCCGCGCGGCTGCACAAGATCACCGCCGGGGTCCTCAGGATCGCCGCCGACCTGGGGCTCGACACCGTCGCCGAAGGCGTCGACCGGCCCGAACAGGTCGTCGCCCTGCGGGAGATGGGGTGCACGCACGGGCAGGGCGCGGCGTTCTCCGAGCCGCTCGACGAGTACCCGCTGCGGCGGGCGCTGGCGTCCGGCCACTACCCGGTCCCGCACGGGCCGGGGGAGCCGGTGCTGGCGGGCGGGGGACCGGCGCACACATGACCCCGCGGCCCACATACTGAGACCCCCGTCCCACCCGCTTGACAGTGGATGTGCGTCGGGGGGAGGGTCATTGCCATGCGCACCCGAATTCTCGTACTTGGACAGCGCGTCGGCTGAAGCTGTGGACGCCCGGACGACCCGGACCTCCCAGCGCACGCACCCGACGCGCTCCCCTCGCTTGCCTTACGGCACGAGGGGTTTTTTGTTGCACGGACGCCCTCCGGGCAACAGCCGCACTTCGCACGAAACCCGCAAAAAACCCTCAGCATCGAGAAGAGAATGCCGATGACCGAGCAGGCCACCGGGGCCCCGCATCCGCAGCCGCGGCCCCGATCCGGAGGACACCCCACACCCGTCGAGCACGTGACGGGTGCGCAGTCCCTCGTCCGCTCGCTTGAAGAGGTGGGAGCCGACACGGTCTTCGGCATTCCGGGCGGCACGATCCTGCCGGCGTACGACCCGATGATGGACTCCACGCGGGTGCGCCACGTCCTGGTCCGCCACGAGCAGGGCGCGGGCCACGCGGCGACCGGATACGCGCAGGCCACCGGCAAGGTCGGCGTCTGCATGGCGACCAGCGGCCCCGGCGCGACCAACCTGGTGACCCCCATCGCGGACGCGAACATGGACTCGGTGCCGCTCGTGGCGATCACCGGGCAGGTCGTCTCCGCCGCGATCGGCACCGACGCCTTCCAGGAGGCGGACATCGTCGGCATCACGATGCCGATCACCAAGCACAGCTTCCTCGTCACCAAGGCCGAGGACATCCCGCGCACGATCGCGCAGGCGTTCCACATCGCCTCCACCGGCCGCCCGGGACCGGTCCTGGTCGACATCCCCAAGGACATCCTCCAGGCGAAGACCACCTTCTCCTGGCCCCCGGTCATGGACCTGCCCGGCTACCGCCCGGTGACCAAGCCGCACGCCAAGCAGATCCGCGAGGCCGCCAAGCTGATCACCCAGGCCAAGCGGCCCGTCCTGTACGTCGGCGGCGGCGTCATCAAGGCGCAGGCGACGGCCGAGCTGAAGGTCCTCGCCGAGCTGACCGGCGCCCCCGTCGTCACGACGCTGATGGCGCTGGGCGCCTTCCCCGACAGCCACCCCCAGCACCTGGGCATGCCCGGCATGCACGGCACGGTCGCCGCCGTCACCGCGCTCCAGAAGTCCGACCTGCTCGTCACCCTCGGCGCCCGCTTCGACGACCGCGTCACCGGCAAGCTGGACAGCTTCGCCCCCGACGCGAAGATCGTCCACGCCGACATCGACCCGGCGGAGATCGGCAAGAACCGCGCCGCCGACGTGCCGATCGTCGGGGACGCCCGCGAGGTCATCGCCGACCTGGTCCAGGCCGTCCAGAAGGAGCACAGCGAGGGCCACCAGGGCGACTACAGCGCCTGGTGGAAGGACCTCAACCGCTGGCGCGACACCTACCCGCTGGGCTACGACCTGCCCGCCGACGGCACCCTCTCCCCGCAGCAGGTCATCGAGCGCATCGGCCAGCTCGCCCCCGAGGGCACGATCTTCACCGCGGGCGTCGGCCAGCACCAGATGTGGGCCGCCCACTACATCCAGTACGAGAACCCGGCGACCTGGCTGAACTCCGGCGGCGCCGGAACCATGGGGTACGCGGTGCCCGCCGCCATGGGCGCCAAGGCCGGCCGGCCCGAGCGCACGGTGTGGGCCATCGACGGCGACGGCTGCTTCCAGATGACCAACCAGGAACTCACCACCTGCGCCCTGAACAACATCCCCATCAAGGTCGCCGTCATCAACAACGGCGCCCTCGGGATGGTCCGCCAGTGGCAGACCCTGTTCTACAACCAGCGCTACTCCAACACCGTCCTGCACTCCGGCCCCGAGGACGTCAACCCCGAGGCGCGCGGCACCCGCATCCCCGACTTCGTGAAGCTGTCCGAGGCCATGGGCTGCCACGCCATCCGCTGCGAGTCCCCGGACGACCTCGACAAGGTCATCGAAGAGGCCAACGCGATCAACGACCGGCCCGTCGTCATCGACTTCATCGTCCACGAGGACGCCATGGTGTGGCCGATGGTCGCCGCCGGCACCTCCAACGACGAGATCATGGCCGCCCTGAACGTCCGCCCCGACTTCGGCGACAACGAAGACGACTGAGAGAAGGCTTCAGCAGAACATGTCCAAGCACACGCTCTCCGTCCTGGTCGAGAACAAGCCCGGCATCCTCGCCCGGATCGCCGCCCTGTTCTCCCGCCGCGGCTTCAACATCGACTCCCTCGCCGTCGGAGTCACCGAACACGCCGACATCTCCCGCATCACCATCGTCGTGAGCGTCGACGCGCTGCCCCTGGAACAGGTCACCAAGCAGCTCAACAAGCTCGTCGAGGTCCTCAAGATCGTCGAACTCGAACCCGCACAGGCCGTCCACCGCGAACTCGTTCTGGTGAAGGTCCGCGCGGACAACGAGACCCGCTCCCAGATCGTCGAGATCGTCCAGCTCTTCCGCGCCAAGACCGTCGACGTCTCCCCGGAGGCCGTCACCATCGAGGCCACCGGCGGCGCCGACAAGCTCGGCGCCATGCTGAAGATGCTGGAGCCCTTCGGCATCAAGGAACTCGTCCAGTCCGGCACGATCGCCATCGGCCGCGGCGCCCGCTCCATCACGGACCGCTCGCTGCGCGCCCTGGACCGCAGCGCGTAATCCGCATACCGAGACCCCGCATCCTCCCCCCACCCCGCCGTCATACGGTGGGACGCAACACCTGCACTCAAGGAGAGAACCCAAAGTGGCCGAGCTGTTCTACGACGCCGACGCCGACCTGTCCATCATCCAGGGCCGCAAGGTCGCGGTCATCGGCTACGGCAGCCAGGGCCACGCCCACGCGCTGTCCCTGCGCGACTCGGGCGTGGACGTCCGCGTCGGTCTGCACGAGGGCTCCAAGTCCAAGGCCAAGGCCGAGGAGCAGGGCCTGCGTGTGGTGACCCCGGCCGAGGCCGCCGCCGAGGCCGACGTGATCATGATCCTGGTGCCGGACCCGATCCAGGCCCAGGTCTACGAGGAGTCCGTCAAGGACAACCTGAAGGACGGCGACGCCCTGTTCTTCGGCCACGGCCTCAACATCCGCTACGGCTTCATCAAGCCCCCGGCCGGTGTCGACGTCTGCATGGTCGCCCCCAAGGGCCCCGGCCACCTGGTGCGCCGCCAGTACGAGGAGGGCCGCGGCGTCCCGTGCATCGTCGCCGTCGAGCAGGACGCCACCGGCAAGGGCTTCGACCTGGCGCTCTCCTACGCCAAGGGCATCGGCGGCACCCGCGCCGGGGTCATCAAGACCACCTTCACCGAGGAGACCGAGACCGACCTGTTCGGTGAGCAGGCCGTCCTCGCCGGTGGTACGGCGGCGCTGGTGAAGGCGGGCTTCGAGACGCTCACCGAGGCCGGCTACCAGCCCGAGATCGCCTACTTCGAGTGCCTGCACGAGCTGAAGCTGATCGTCGACCTCATGTACGAGGGCGGCCTGGAGAAGATGCGCTGGTCGATCTCCGAGACCGCCGAGTGGGGCGACTACATCACCGGCCCGCGCATCATCACCGACGCCACCAAGGCCGAGATGAAGCAGATCCTCGCCGAGATCCAGGACGGCACCTTCGCCAAGAACTGGATGGACGAGTACCACGGCGGCCTGAAGAAGTACAACGAGTACAAGAAGGCCGACTCCGAGCACCTGCTGGAGACCACCGGCAAGCAGCTGCGCAAGCTGATGAGCTGGGTCAACGAAGAGGCCTGAGCCTGAGTCCGACGGGGCCGGCGCGACGCGTTCCGGCCCCGTCGCACACCCGTACGGGAGCCGTGTCTCGTAATTTCCCCGAGACGTCTACGACACCTCCCGGCGCCATTACACTGCTGCACATCACGCGTCAGGCCCACAGCGTCGTGCGTCTTCCGCGGTAGCCCCTCCTCCGCCGCGGCCGTCGGGACGGCCGTCCGCGCATTGGACCTGTGAGGACTCACGTGAGCTCGAAACCTGTCGTACTCATCGCTGAAGAGCTGTCGCCCGCGACCGTGGACGCGCTTGGCCCCGACTTCGAGATCCGGCACTGCAACGGAGCGGACCGAGCCGAACTGCTCCCCGCCATCGCCGACGTCGACGCGATCCTGATCCGCTCCGCCACCAAGGTGGACGCCGAGGCCATCGCCGCCGCGAACAAGCTGAAGGTCGTCGCGCGAGCCGGCGTCGGCCTCGACAACGTCGACGTGTCCGCCGCGACCAAGGCCGGCGTGATGGTCGTCAACGCGCCGACCTCCAACATCGTCACCGCCGCCGAGCTGGCCTGCGGGCTGCTGCTCGCCACCGCGCGGCACATCCCGCAGGCCAACGCCGCGCTCAAGAACGGCGAGTGGAAGCGGAGCAAGTACACCGGCGTCGAGCTGGCCGAGAAGACGCTGGGCGTCGTGGGCCTGGGCCGCATCGGCGCGCTCGTCGCCCAGCGGATGTCCGCGTTCGGCATGAAGGTCGTCGCCTACGACCCCTACATCCAGCCCGCCCGCGCCGCGCAGATGGGCGTCAAGGTCCTCTCTCTCGACGAGCTGCTCGAAGTCTCCGACTTCATCACCGTCCACCTCCCCAAGACCCCCGAGACCGTCGGCCTCATCGGCGACGAGGCGCTGCGCAAGGTCAAGCCGACCGTGCGCATCGTCAACGCGGCGCGCGGCGGGATCGTGGACGAGGAGGCGCTGTACTCGGCGCTGAAGGAAGGGCGCGTGGCCGGGGCCGGCCTCGACGTCTACGCCAAGGAGCCGTGCACCGACTCCCCGCTGTTCGAGTTCGACCAGGTCATCTCCACGCCCCACCTGGGCGCCTCCACCGACGAGGCCCAGGAGAAGGCGGGCATCGCCGTCGCCAGGTCCGTGCGGTTGGCGTTGGCGGGTGAACTGGTCCCCGACGCGGTCAACGTCCAGGGCGGCGTCATCGCGGAGGACGTGAAGCCGGGGCTGCCGCTCGCCGAGCGGCTGGGCCGGATCTTCACCGCCCTCGCCGGTGAGGTCGCGGTCCGCCTCGACGTCGAGGTGTACGGCGAGATCACGCAGCACGATGTGAAGGTGCTGGAGCTTTCGGCTTTGAAGGGTGTCTTCGAGGACGTCGTCGACGAGACGGTCTCCTACGTCAACGCCCCCCTCTTCGCGCAGGAGCGCGGCGTCGAGGTCCGCCTCACGACCTCGTCCGAGGCGACGGACCACCGCAACGTCGTGACCGTCCGCGGCACCCTCTCCGACGGCGAGGAGGTGTCCGTCTCCGGCACGCTGGCCGGTCCGAAGAACGTGCAGAAGATCGTCGCGGTCGGTGAGTACGACGTCGACCTCGCCGTCGCCGATCACCTGGTCGTCCTGCGGTACGAGGACCGTCCCGGCGTCGTCGGCACGGTGGGCCGCATCTTCGGCGAGGCGGGCATCAACATCGCCGGCATGCAGGTGGCCCGTTCCGCCGCCGGCGGTGAGGCGCTGGCCGTCCTGACGGTGGACGAGGCGGTCGCCGCGGGCGTTCTGACCGAGGTGGCCGCGGAGATCGGCGCGACGTCGGCCCGCGCGGTGAACCTGGTCTAGGGCCGAGGCACCTGGGGGCTCCACCCCCAGACCCCCGGCCTATGCCCACCCACCGCCCGTTTGCGGTGAGTTGAGAGGTGGGCGCCGAAAAGCCTTTGGGGCGGACCGAGTTGATTCGGTCCGCCCCGATGCGTTGGGGTGCGGGTGCGGGGCTTCCCGCTTGACTGGTGCCTTTGGTGCGGCGCGAGGTTGGTGTCTTATCGGCGAGACGAACCGGAGCCTCCTGGCCAACGCGGGGCGACAGCCGTTCCTTCAGGGGCGCGGGGAACTGCGCGATCAACCACGACGGCGCAGCACCAACCCACCCGCCGAAGCCCCCACCAACACCACAGCCCCCGCAATCGCCGCCCCCTGCATCCCTGATGTGAACGCTCCTCGCGCCGCCTCCGCCAGTCCCGGCACCCGGTCCGCGACCGCCAGCGCGCCCCCCAGCGTCTCCCGGGCCACGTCCGGAGCCGTCCCCGGCATTTCGTGGCGGTAGATGCCCGTGCCGATGGAGCCCAGCACCGCCATCCCCATCGCGCCCCCGAACTCGCCCCCCGTCTCCAGCAACGAGGCGGCGGAGCCGGCGCGTTCGGCCGGGGCGGAGCCCACCGCGAGGTCGGTCATGGGGGACATGACGGCGACGATGCCGCAGGACAGGACGCCGCACGCGGCGAGGACGAGCCACAGGGAGTCCGGGCCGGCGAGGGACAGCATGGCGTAACCGCACGCCGCGACCAGGAACCCGGCGGTGACCACGGACGCCCGGTCGACGCCCTTGTGGACGAGGGACGTTGCCAAGGGGGCCGCGATCCCGATCGGTACCGCCGGGAGCAGGGCCCATAGCGATGCCTCCAACGCGCTTTTGCCGAGCACCGATTGGAGGTACTGCGTGGTGAAGAACGCGGACCCCATCATCCCGAACGCGGCGACGGAGTTGAGCCCGAGGGCGATGCCGAACCCCCGTGCCCGGAACAAGGCCGGGGAGATCATGGGGTGTTGGACAAGGCGCTGGCGCCGGACGAACAGCACGGCGAAGAAGAGCCCGACGGCGAGGGAGAGCAGGTACTCGCCCCGTATCCCCTCGGAGGGAATCTCCTTGAGCCCGTAGACGACGGGCAGCACGGCGCCCAGGGACAGCGGGACGCTCACCCGGTCGAACGCCCCCGGTGAGGGATCGCGGGACTCGGGCAGCAGCACCGGCCCGAGGAGCAGCAGCAGGGCCATGGCGGGGAGGTTGACGAGGAAGACGGACCCCCACCAGAAGTACTGGACGAGGACGCCGCTCATGACGGACCCGAGGGCGACCCCGGCGGTCATGACGGTGGCCCAGAGCCCGATGGCCTTGGCCCGCTGCACGGGGTCCGTGAACATGGTCCGTACGAGGGCCATGGTGGACGGCATGAGTGTGGCCCCGCCGACGCCGAGCAGGGCGCGCGCGGCGATGAGCGCCTCGGCGGTGTGCGCGTACGCGGCGAGCAGCGAGGCCGCCCCGAACGCGACGGCGCCCATCAGCAGCAGTTTCCGCCGCCCGATCCGGTCCCCGAGCGACCCCATGGTCATCAGCAGCCCGGCGAGCACGAACGCGTAGATGTCGAAGATCCACAGCTGCTGGGTCCCGCTGGGTTCGAGGTCCGCGCTGATCGCGGGGACGGCGAAGTAGAGGACGGACACGTCCATGGAGACCAGCAGCAGCGGCAGCATCAGCACGGCGAGAGCGGTCCACTCACGCCGTCCGGCACGGTTCACGTGCGTCGTCGGGTGCGTCACGCCGGGAACCATACAGCCGTCTTAAACGCTTGTATAGAACGGCTGTGTAAGACGAGTGTCTAGGACGGGTGTATGAACCGGCGCTAGACTGCCCCCATGGGTCACCGTGAAGATCTGCTCGAAGGAGCCAAGCGCTGCCTCCTGGCGAAGGGCTTCGTCAGGACGACAGCCCGCGACATCGTCAAGGAGTCGGGAACGAACCTTGCGTCGATCGGCTACCACTACGGCTCGAAGGACGCGCTCCTCGCGCAGGCGTACGTCGAGATGGTCGAGGAGCTGTCGGACGCGTTCGACGGCCCCGAACTCACCAGCCCCCCGGGCTCGTTGGAGCGCTTCGAGGAGGTGTGGACGAACGTCGTCGCGACGATGAAGGACCCCGCCTCGCTGTGGAGCCTCAGCATGGAGATCGTCGTCATGGGCGACCGGCTGCCGCAGGTGAGGGACGAGTTGGCGAGGGCCCAGCGTGAGGGCTCACGAGGCTTCGTGGAGTTGTTCACCGGCGTCCCGGAGGCGGACGTCCCGGACGAGACGACCGACACCCTCGGCGCGTTCTACGCCACCCTGATGCTGGGCCTCATCGCCCAGTGGCGGTTCGACCCCAAGTCCGCCCCGGACGGCAGGCAGTTGACGGAGGGCCTGCGCCGCCTCATGGCCGCGGCTGCCCCGAAGTGACCCTGCCGTCCCGCAGTTCGACGACCCGGTCCGCGAAGTGCCGTACCACGGACCGGTCGTGACAGATGAACAGATACCCGAGCCCCAGCTCGTCCCGCAGGTCGGCGAGCAGGTTCAGCACCCCGGCCCGCACGGACGGATCGAGCGCGGAGACGGGTTCGTCGAGGACGAGCAGCCGGGGCTCGGACGCCAGCGCCCGCGCGATCCCGACGCGTTGGCACTGCCCGCCGGACAGCTCGTGCGGACGCCGGTCCGCGTACGACAGGTCGAGGCCGACCCGCTCCAGCAGCCCGGCGACCTTCGCCGGACCGGTCGCCGCGTCCCACCGCCCCCGCACCTTCAGCGGCTCGGCGACGGCGTCCCGGATCCGGTGCCGGGGGCTCAGCGAACCGTAGGGGTCCTGGAAGACGGGCTGCATCCGGGGCCGCACGGCACGCAGCTCGTGCTCCGGCAGCCCGGTCAACTCCCGCCCCTCGAACCACACTTCCCCCGAGTCCGGGCGGCGCAGCTGCAACACGGCCAGTGCGGTGGACGACTTCCCGCACCCGCTCGGCCCGTCCAGCGCGAGGGTCTCGCCGGGGGACAGGGTGAAGGAGACTCCGTCCACGGCGGTCGCGGAACCGTACCGGACGACGAGGTCACGGACGTCGAGAAGGTACTCGCTCACACACGCTCCCAGTGATGACAGGCGACCGTCCGCCCGTCGGCCTCCCGTGGCCCGGGCTCCGTCACCCGGCACACCTCGGTCACGAACGGACAGCGCGGCGCGAACGCGCACCCCGCCGGGATCGCCCCCGGCAGCGGAGGGTGGCCGGCGAGCACGGGCAGCCGCTTCGGCCCGCCCGGCCGGGGCAGCGAGGCCAGCAGCCCGGCCGTGTACGGGGCGCGCGGCGCTTCGAGCACCCGCTTCGCGGGCCCGACTTCGACCACCTGCCCCGCGTACATCACCAGCATCCGGTCCGCGTGCAGCCGCACCGCCTCCACGTCGTGCGTCACCAGCACCAGCGCGGACGCCTGGGCCCGCAGCAGCGCCAGCACCTGCTCGCGCCGCTCCTCGTCCAGCGCGGTCGTCGGCTCGTCCGCGACCAGGATCTCCGGCTCGTTGACGGTCGCCATCGCGACGACCGCCCGCTGCCGCATCCCGCCGGAGTACTCGTGCGGATACGCCCGCGCCTTGCGCGCCGCGTCCGCGATCCCGACCCGCTCCAGCGCGGCGACGGCCGCCGCACGCGCCTCGGCCCGCGAGACGCGCCGCACCGACCGTACGGCGGCGGCGAGTTGATCGCCGACGGGGTGCACGGGGGAGAGCGCGGACAGCGCGTCCTGCGGGACCAGCGCGATACGCCGCCCCCGCAGGCCCGACAAGTCCGGCTCCACGACGCCCTTCCGCACCGCTTCCCTCGGCAGCATCCCGAGCAGCGCGCGGGCGGTGAGCGACTTCCCGGCCCCCGACTCGCCCACGATCGCGAGGACTTCACCGGCCCGCACGTCGAAGGAGACGCCCCGGACGGCCTCGACGCCGGAGAAGGAGACCCGGAGGCCACGGACGGAGAGCAGCGGAACGCCCAGCGGCTCGCTCGTCAACTCCCCGTCGATTCCCACCACTTCATCATTCCGCAAGGGACACATCCTTCTTCGCCTTCCGCCGCTCGCGCCCCTCCGTGAACGCCGCCCCCGACACCGCGAGCCCCGCCAGCACGGCCAGCGCCACCGCGGGGGCCAGCGCGGCCCAGGGAGCCCGCTCCACATAGGCTCGCGACTCGTCGAGCAGCAACCCCCACTCGGGCGCCGGGGGTTGGGCCCCGAGCCCCAGGAACCCGAGCGACGCCAGCGCCAGCGCGATCCCCGGCAGCCGCAGCAGGGCGTGCCGGGCCACCGGCCCCGCCACCGTGGGCAGCACATGCCGGGTGAGGATCCACGACGGCGTCGCCCCGATGGCCCGTTGAGCCGTGAGGAACGCCGAGGCCCGCACCTCCTGCACCAGCGCGGCCGTGTGCGCGGCGAGCGCGGGCCACGACACGAGGGCGACCGCCAAGGCGGCACCGCCGGTTCCCGGCCCGGTCGCCGCGACTACCAGAATCCCCACGATGACCGGCGGCAACGCGTTCGCGATGTCCGCCGCCCCGGCCGCGACCCCGGGCAGGAACCCGAGCGCCAGCCCGACGAGCAGCCCCAGCAGACACACGGCGGCTGCGGTCCCGACCGTCGTGGCGGCCCCGTGCCCGAGCCGCGCGAGCACATCCCGCCCCAGCCCGTCCGTCCCCAGCGGATGCCCCCAACTCGGCGCGGAGAGCCGCTCGTTCGTGTGCACGGAGTACGGATCGCGCAGCATCCCCCACCCGACGGCCCCCGCGAGCACCGCGAACAGCGCCACCGGCACGGCCACCGGCACCCGCACCGGCCGGGGCGGCGGCAGCGCCAGCGACGCGTCCCGCAGCGCGGGCCCCAGCAAGCGCCGCCGCGCCAGCGCCGACAGCGCCCCGACGACGAGCCCGAGCAGCAGCAGGGCCAGCACCGACCCCTGGAGCAGCGGCAGATCCTGCGACTTGGCCGCGCCGAGCGCCGTACGCCCGATGCCGGGGACCGCGAAGACGGTCTCCACGGCGACCGCGCCGCCCGTCAGACCGACGGCGGCCATCCCGAACTGCGGGACGAGCGGCGGCAGTACGCGCCGCAGCGCCGCCCCGGAAACCCGCGTACGGCTCACCCCGGCGCCCCGCCACAGCTCGACCCACCGCTCGTCGAGCACGGACGGCAGCGCGTCCGCGACGAGCCGCCCGAGCAGGCCACCGGCCGGGACGCCGAGGGCAACGGCGGGCAGGACCATGTGGGTTGGGCCCTCCCAGCCGGACGTGGGCAGCCAGCCGAGCCACACGCCGAACACCAGCAGCGCGACGGTCGCGAGCAGGAACTCCGGTACGGCCGCCAGCATCGCGGCCCCGGCGCCCACCGAACCCCGCCCGCGCACCAGGACCGGCGCGACGACGATCGCGGCCAGCAGGACCGCGACGCAGAGTGCCGCGCCCATCAGGGCCAGCGAGACCTGGAGCCCGGCGGTGACCGACGGGAGGACGTCCGTGCCGGACACCCAGGACGTGCCGAGGTCGCCGCGCAGCAGGTCGGAGGCCCAACTCCCCAGCAGGGACAGGGGACCGGCGTCGAGGCCGAGGTCCCGGCGGATCGCGTCCAGCGCCTCCTCCGTCGGCTCCTGCTCCGCCGAGCGCGCCCGCAGGACGGTCAGCGCGGGATCGCTCCCGGAGAGCCAGGGGAGCAGGCCGACGGCGGCGACGACCGCGAGGAGCCCGAGGGTACGGGTCAGGGCGGCGGGGGAGGGCCGCAGCGAACTCCCCAGGGCGGACCGGCTCACTTGACGTAGGTCGCGGACGTGATCAGCTCCCGCTCCCGCGGATCGTGCGCGGCGCCGACCACACCGGCAGCGTCACCCAGGATCACCCGCTCGTGCAGCAGCGGCACAGCGGCGTCGGTCGCGAGCACGGCGCCCTCCCCGGCGACGATCGCGGCCCGCCGCGCGTCCCCGGACGGCGTCGCCCCGGCCTTCTTCAACGCGGCGTCCACGGAAGGGTTCTTGAGCCGGGCGACGTTGAAGGACCCGTCGGAGGCGAAGCCGCTGTACAGGTAGGCGGCCGGGTCCCCGGAGTCGAGGACGGTCGCCCGCGACAGGATGAACGCGTCGAACTTCCCGGCCAGCGCGTCCGCTTCGATCGCCGCGTACTCCCGCACCTCCAGCTTCACCTTGAAGCCGGCCTTCTGGAGCTGCTGCTGGAGCGTCGCGGCGACCTCGGGCAGCTCGGCGCGGTCGGTGTACGTCCCGATGGTGATGCCCGCTCCGGCCGGCCGGCCGGCGGCGACCCGTGTCACCGGCTTCCGCAGCCCGGCAGCCCACGGCAGCGCGGGCCCGAGCAGCCCCTGAGCGGCGTCCGCGTGCCCCTCGTACACGCCCTTCACGATCGACTCCGTGTCGATGGCCTCCCGGGCGGCGGCGCGCAGGGAGGCGTCCTTGAAGGGGCCCGAAGAGGTGTTCAGGTACAGGGCGTTGGTGCGGGGCGTCGGTACTTCGGTGATCAGTTCCTTGTCGAGCAGTGCGGCCTGCGACACCGGGACCGCCTCGACGATGTCGGTCTCACCGCTGCGCAGCGCGGCGGCCCGCGCGGTGCCGTCCGGCACGAACTTCGCGTCGATGCCGGGGGCCTTGGCCTTGGTGCCCCAGTATCCGTCGTACCGGTCGAGGGAGGCGGACGAAGTCCCGTTCACCGAGACCAGCTTGAAGGGTCCGGTACCGGTGCCGACGGGGTTCACGGTCTTCCCCGTGTACGCCTTCGCCGCGAGGATCGCCAGCTGGGGGGAGCTGAGCCGCTGGGGGAGGAGGGGGTCCTCGTCGCGGGTCGTGACGACGACGTCGGCACCGGACGCCTGCACGGTCAGTCCGACGCCGTCCAGGATGCGGGGCTTGGGGGAGGCGGCGGCGGCCCTGCCGAGCGAGCGGACCACTGCGGCGGCGTCCAGCTCCGTGCCGTCGTGGAAGGTGACCCCGTCGCGCAGGGTGAACGTCCAACTCCTGCCGGACTGCGTCCACTTGGTGGCGAGCGCGGGCTGCGCGTCCCCGGCGGCGTCCAGCTTCACCAGCGTCTCGGCCGTCGACCACCGCGACAGCATGAACGCGTCGTCGGCCAGCGGTGAGAGGCCCGATCTGGGCGGCTGCATCATCGTGACACGTATGCGTTTGCCGCCGTCCCCGCTGGTCTCGGACGACCCGGTGAAACAGCCCGAGACGAGCAGGGTGGACGCCGCCGCGAGAGCAGAAGCGGGAAGCAGACGGCGAGCGGGCAGGCGCACAGAGCCCTCCGGGTCAAGGGGTGGTCAAGGCATGGTCGCCCAGACGCTAACACGATGACAATCGTTTTCAATAGTCCCCTCTTCCTCCGGCCGGGAACTGGCCCCCCGCCCCACACGTCGACAGGACCGTGACGAACCAGGATCCCCACGCTCTCGACGACCTCTCCCGCGCCTGGGAGAAGCTCCACCGGCGCGGCACCGGCCGGCCGGACGACGAGACCGACCGCCACGTCCGCGACTGCGCCGCCCGCCTCGCCGCCGACCCCACCGCCGGCCCGGCGTACGCCTGGACCCTCGGCCTGGTCCTCCTCGCCCCCTCCCTCGCACAGCGCCCCGACAGTGAGCCCGCGACAGCCGCCCGCACCGCGCTGACCAGCGCCGACGCCGCCCTGCGCGCCCTCCCCTGCACCCACGGCACCCACCCCTACCGCGACCACGAGGAGGAGCGGGACCGCGACCTCGCCGGCCGCGTCCGCACCCTCGCCGACCCCGCGCAGTGGCCCTCGTACGACGCCCCCCGCGATGAGTGGGCCTGCCCGCACAACATCGCCGGGTACGCGCGCATCGCCCTCGACCTCGTCGTGCCGGGCTCGGCGGCCGACGTACCCGCGCGGATACCGGAGGAGACCCTCGACGACATCACAGCCTCTCCTCGACCCTCAACCTCTACCCGACCGGCGACCCCGACGCGACCCTCGCCTGCCAGGTCTCCGCCCTGGCCGCCGCGGACGACGAGGAACGGCCCGGCCGGCTGCTCGTCGCCCACGCCATCAGCCGGCACCTCGTCTCCGGCATGGTCCGCGACCGGGAGATCCTCGACGACCTGATCGAGGCCGTCGAGGACACCCTCCCGCACTACGCCGACGCCACCTGCGGCCACGGGGAACACCGCGCACTCGACGACGACGGGCCCGAGTACGCCGAGACCGGGCTCCGGCTGACCTGCGCCGCCGGACGCGAGCGCTACGAGCGCGGCCACGCCGGCCGGGACGAGCCCCCGATCGGTGAACTCCTGTGCCCCGTACGGCTCGTGGAGGTCGCCCAGGAGACCCTGGCGACCGTCCGCGAGGGCCGCGAGCGGCTCTTCGGTGAACGTCCCCTCGACCACCTCGACGCCGAGTACCTGCGCGCCGACGGGCGCCTCGACGTCGAGAAGATCGTCGGCCGCCTCGACCACAAGCACTGGAACGAGCGGTACGCCGACGACCTCGGCCTGTGGGCGGCCCGCCGCCCAGCGTCGCCGCCGGGGTCCTCGCGCTGATGGCCCCCCTCGCCGCCGCCGGACGCCCCGGCACCTGCGCCCACACCGACGACCACCCCGCCACCCGGTACGCCGGCATCCGGCACGGCCTGCCGCAGGTGTACGCCCCCGAGGAGTTCCCCGTCACCGAGCACACCCGCACGCTGGAGTCGTGGACGTGCCCCCGGTTCACCGGACTCCTGGCGGCGGGGTGCGCGAGCGGGCTGGAGAAGCTCGCGGAGGACTGAGGAGGACTGAGGAGGGCTGAGCCTCTACAGCCGCGCCCCCTTCAGCCCCATGTGCAGCAGCAGCCGGTCCTCCCCGTCGTCCAGGTCCAGCCCCGTCAGCTGCTCCACCCGCGACAGCCGGTAGTACAGCGTCTGCCGGTGGATGCCGAGCGCCGCCGCCGTACGGCCCGCCTGACCCGCGCAGTCCAGGTACACCTCGGCGGTCCGCGCCAGCTCCCGGTGGGCGGGGGACAGGAGGGGGGCCACGGCGGGGTCGTCGGCGCGGCCCAGCGACGTCAGCAGCCGGTACGCGCCGATCCCGCCCCACCGCGCGACCGGCCCCAGCCGGGGCTCCGCGAGCGCGGCGCGCGCGGCGGCGGACGCCTCCGCCCACGACACCGCCAGCTCCTCCAGCCCCTCACGCGCCCCGGACACCCCGGCCCCCGCACCCGCCCCGGCCCGCTCCAGCAACCGCGCACCGACATCGACACCGGGGAGGGGCCGCAGGAGAACGGCGAGCGCGTCCCCGTACGGCACCACCGCATGCCGAGCCGCCCCCTCCCCATACGGCACCGAGCCCACCCCACCCCACCCCGAACCAACCGACCCCCCCACCGCCCCGCCACTCCACCCGACCTCGCTGCCGCGCCCGGCCCCGCCACTCCGCCCGGCCTCGCTGCCGCGCCCGGTCCCGCCACTCCGCCCGGTCTCGCTGCCGCGCCCGGCCCCGCCACTCCGCCCGGTCTCGCTGCCGCGCCCGGTCCCGCCACTCCGCCCGGTCTCGCCGCCGCGCCCGGCCTCACCACCCCGCCCGGCTCCGGCACCCCACCCGGACCCTCCGCCCCGCCCGGCCCCGGCACCCCCGTCCCGCCCAGCCCCGCTGCCCGGCCGCGCCCCGTCGTCCCACCGGACCCCGCACAGCGCCACAGCCCCCGGCACCATCCGTACCGACGGCATCTCCCGAGCCCCCCAGGGCGCCACGCACACCACCACGTGCGTCCCCTCCGCCCGTGCCCCCAGCCCGGTGCGCAGCTCCGCCAGTGCCATCTCGCGCTGCCATCCGGCGTCCGCCTCCAGGACGGCCCGCAGTTCCCGGCTCAGGTCCGCCCCGTGCTGTGCCTCGTCGCCGAGGAGGACTCCGATGCGGGCCGTCACCTCCATGGCCGCCGCCAGGCGGGCGTCGTCGAGGGTGGTGGAGTCGAGGAGCCAGACGTAGCCGAGGACGACGCCGTGATGGCGGACGGGGAGACAGATCCGGCCCCGGTTGACGCCCGCCTCGGGGGTCGGCGGGATACGGACGGGCCCGGTCGCGCGGGTGATGCCGAACCCCTCGAACCACTCCCGTACGGCGGCCGTCGAGCGCCGCGTGAGGATCGAGCGCGCGCGGACCGGGTCGAGGGCGGACGCGTCCAGCTCGGCGTCGCTGTCGTACACGCCGAACGCGATCAGCTCGAAGTCCCGGCTCTCCAGCGTCGCGGGGACACCGAGGAGGCCGGAGATCTCGTCCACGAGGTCCTGATAGGTCGGGGTCACCCGGCCATTCTGCGCCGACGGGAGCCCGTGTTCATACATCTGTCTGAGATCCCCGCCACGGATGCGTGACACCTGTCGATGGCCCACGATCGGAGAGATCCTTAGGTTCACGGTGACTTGGTGCTTTATGTCTGTGGAGGTGCCCGTGCTGGGTCCCGTGATTCTCGCCGCCTCGCGCAGCGACCGGATGCGCCGCCTGATCTCGGCGGCCCCGGTGACCAGGCAGGTCGTCGACCGGTTCATCCCCGGCGAGACGGTCGACGACGTCGTCCCGATCGTCACCGACCTCGCGGCGAAGGGCCTCGAACTCACCCTCGACGTCGTCGGCGAGGACATCACCACCCCCGAGCAGGCGACGGCCGCCCGCGACGCCTACCTCCAGCTCCTCGAACGCCTCGGCGAACTCGGCCTCGGTGAGAAGGCCGAGGTCTCCGTCAAGCTCTCGATGTTCGGCCAGGCGCTCGTGAACGGTCACGTGATCGCTCACGGGAACGTCCGCCGGGTCGTCGAGGCCGCCGACGCGATCGGCACCACCGTCACGCTGGACGCCGAGGACCACACCACCCTCGACTCGATGTTCGCGATCCACACCGACCTGCGCCGCGACTTCCCGAAGACCGGCTGCGTCATCCAGGCGTACCTCTTCCGCACCGAGGCCGACGCCCGCCGCCTCGCCGCGAGCGGCAGCCGCGTACGGCTGGTGAAGGGCGCGTACAAGGAGCCCGCCGAGGTCGCCTACCAGCGGAAACACGAGATCGACAAGGCGTACGTCCGCATCCTGCGCACCCTGATGGACGGCGACTGCTACCCCATGGTCGGCTCCCACGACCCCCGCCTGATCTCCATCGCCCAGGAACTCGCCCACCGCGCCCACCGCAAGCCCGACGAGTACGAGTTCCAGATGCTGTACGGCATCCGCGGCGACGAGCATCTCCGGCTGGCGGCGGAGGGCCACCGGATGCGGGTGTACACGGCGTACGGGACCGACTGGTACGGCTACTTCATGCGGCGCCTCGCCGAGAAGCCCGCGAACCTGCGCTTCTTCGCACGCTCCACGCTCACCAAGCACTGACGTTGTCCCGACAAGCACCGATACCCACAAGGGAGTTGTCCATGGACGCTGTGACCCAGGTCCCCACCCCCGTCAACGAGCCGGTGCGCGGCTACGCCCCCGGATCGCCCGAACGGGCCCGGCTGGAAGCCAGGTTGAAGGAGCTGGCGGAGAACCCGATCGAGCTGCCCTGCACGATCGGCGGCGAGAAGCGGCTCGGCGGCGGGGACGCCTTCGACGTCGTCCAGCCGCACAACCACCGCGCCGTACTGGGCACTTACCGAAACGCCACCCAGCAGGACGCCCGGGACGCGATCGACGCGGCCCTCGCCGCCGCCCCGGCCTGGCGGGCGATGGCCTTCGACGACCGTGCCGCCATCATCCTGCGTGCCGCCGAACTCCTCGCCGGACCCTGGCGGGAGACGATCGCCGCCTCCACGATGCTGGGCCAGTCGAAGACCGTGCAGCAGGCCGAGATCGACACGCCCTGCGAACTGGTCGACTTCTGGCGCTTCAACGTCCACTACGCCCGCCAGATCCTCGCCGAGCAGCCCCCGGCGAACTCCCCGGGTGTCTGGAACCGCCTCGACCACCGCCCCCTCGAAGGGTTCGTCTACGCGATCACGCCCTTCAACTTCAGCGCGATCGCCGGGAACCTGCCGACCGCGCCCGCCCTGATGGGCAACGTCGTCGTCTGGAAGCCGTCCCCGACGCAGACCCACGCGGCCGTCCTGCTCATGCGACTCCTGGAGGAGGCCGGGCTCCCCAAGGGCGTCATCAACCTCGTCACCGGCGACGGCGTCGCCGTCTCCGAAGTCGCCCTGGAACACCGCGACCTGGCGGGCATCCACTTCACCGGCTCGACGAAGACCTTCCAGTACCTGTGGAAGACGGTCGGCGCCAACATCGAGAAGTACCGCTCCTACCCGCGCCTCGTCGGCGAGACCGGCGGCAAGGACTTCGTCGTCGCCCACCCCAGCGCCGACCGCGCGGTCCTCAGGACGGCGCTGACGCGCGGCGCGTTCGAGTACCAGGGCCAGAAGTGCAGTGCGACGTCCCGCGCGTACATCCCGGCGTCCATCTGGAACGACGGTTTCCGCGAGGAGTTCGCCGCCGAGGTCGACCAGCTGACCATGGGCGACGTCACCGACCTCGCCAACTTCGTCGGCGCCGTCATCGACGAGCGGGCCTTCGCCAAGAACAAGGCGGCCATCGACCGCGCGAAGACGGACCCGGCCTGCACGATCGTCGCGGGCGGCACGTACGACGACTCGGTGGGCTGGTTCGTCCGCCCGACGGTCGTCGAGTGCACCGACCCGGAGAACGAGGTCTTCCGCACCGAGTACTTCGGCCCGTTCCTCGCCGTGCACGTCTACGAGGACGAGACGTACGACGAGATGCTGACGCAGATGGAGTCGGTCTCCGACTACGCGCTCACCGGCTCCGTCATCGCCGGTGACCGGGCGGCTGCGGCGTACACGATGGAGAAACTCCGGTACGCGGCCGGGAACTTCTACATCAACGACAAGTCCACCGGCGCGGTCGTCGGACAGCAGCCGTTCGGCGGCGGGCGGGCCTCCGGGACCAACGACAAGGCGGGCGCCCCGCAGAACCTCACGCGCTGGACGCTGACCCGGGCCATCAAGGAGACGCTGGTCGCGCCGACGGACTACACGTATCCGCACATGGGCTGACCTGTCCCGGGGTGCGTGCCAGCGTCACGCACCCCGGCCCCGACGGCACGCGTGGCGGACCAACTCTGCGGGAAGGCACACGAGATGAGCCCGGAGCCGGTGTCCACAGTCCTCTTCGACCTCGGTGACGTCCTCTTCTGCGACCCGTGGGAGACGCTCCTGCTCACCGAACGCACCGGCCTCGCCGACCGTCTGGGCCTCGACCGTGCGCAAGTCGCCGAGACGGGCCGCAAGTTGTGGCACCGCTTCAGCCTGGGCGAGACCTCCGAACAGGACTACTGGAGGGCCCTCTCCCGCCGCCTGGGCCAGCCCGTCTCCCCGTTCCTGATACGGGAGTTGGAGGAGGAACTCCTCACCGCGAACCCGGCGGCCGAGACCATGCTCACGGCCGCCGCGCCGGGCCGCCGCATCGGCATCGTCTCCAACAACACGACGTTCTGGTACGCGAAGCAGTCCGGCCGCCTCCGCCTGGACAAGTGGATCGACCCCGCCCTCGTCTTCCTCTCCTGTCGCGAGGGCGTCTCGAAAGGCACCCCGGGGCAGGGCCTGTTCGAGCACGCGGCGGCCCGCGTCGACCCGGCGACGACCCTGGTCGTCGAGGGCCGCCCACGCGACGCCGCCCGAGCCGGGTCCGCCGGCTTCCGCACTCTGACGTACTCGTTCTCGGTCTCGCCCGGGGTGCTCCCGCCGGACCTGCTGGACGGCATCAGGGGCTGACGCACGGCACGTAACCGCAGGTCAGAGCGGTGCCGTCTCAGATAGTAGGAAGTCCGAGTAACTGTGCAGACAACCGCGCCCGCGCCCCGTAACTTTGTAGGAGCCGAACGTCTCGCTCGACCAAGCGAAGGCGGATGCGAGCCGGGCCCCGACGCAGCCACCCCTGCGGGTCCGAGGTTCCCCGCCCGACCGGCGTCTCGTAACTCTCCCCTTGGTGAAGAAGGAGCCGATCACCCATGGCCGAGACGACCGCCCGCCGCCGAGTCCGCCACGTGTCCCGTACCAGCGAGAACGACCGCAAGAACGCCGCAGCCGCCCTTCAGCGGGCCCTCGACCGCCGGGACAACGGCGGCGAGACCGGCCACTGAGGCCGGTCGCCGGACCACCGGGAGCCGCATCCTGGTCGACACGGGGTGTCCGTATCGCGGACGCCCCGTGTCACCCTCTGGGACCCGGAGTAGGGTGCCGACATGTCTCGCAGCATCGATCTCGCAGTGATCCCCGGTGACGGCATCGGGCAGGAAGTCGTGGCCGAAGGCCTCAAGGTCCTCTCCGCCGTCCTCCCCGAGGACGTGAAGCTGGAGACGACGGAGTACGACTTCGGCGCCAAGCGCTACCACGCGACCGGTGAGACCCTCACCGACGCCGACGCCGCCGCCCTCAAGACGCACGACGCGATCCTGCTCGGCGCGATCGGCGACCCGTCGGTGCCGTCCGGGGTCCTGGAGCGCGGGTTCCTGCTCAAGCTCCGCTTCCTCTTCGACCACCACGTCAACCTGCGCCCCTCGAAGCTGCTCCCCGGCGTCGCCACCCCGCTCGCCGGCCAGCCGGAGATCGACTTCATCGTCGTCCGCGAGGGCACGGAAGGCCCGTACACGGGCAACGGCGGCACCATCCGCAAGGGCACGCCCCACGAGGTCGCCACCGAGGTCTCCGTCAACACGGCGTACGGCGTCGAGCGCGTCGTCCGTGACGCGTTCGCCCGCGCGCAGGCCCGGCCCCGCAAGAAGCTCACGCTGGTCCACAAGAACAACGTGCTGGCCTTCGCCGGGCACCTGTGGACGAACATCTTCAACCAGGTGGCCACCGAGTTCCCCGAGGTCACCACCGAGTACATCCACGTCGACGCGGCGACGATCTACCTCGTCACCGACCCCGCCCGCTTCGACGTCATCGTCACCGACAACCTCTTCGGCGACATCATCACCGACCTCGCGGCGGCCGTCTCCGGCGGCATCGGGGTCGCGGCGTCCGGGAACATCAACCCCTCGGGCGAGTTCCCGTCGATGTTCGAGCCCGTCCACGGCTCGGCCCCCGACATCGCCGGCCAGGGCAAGGCCGACCCCACCGCCACGGTCCTCTCCGTCGCCCTCCTGCTGCGCCACCTCGGCTACGAGGCGGAGGCCGCCCGCGTCGAGGAGGCCGTCAGCGCCGACCTCACGGAGCGTGCGGGCCTCCCGGCGAGGTCCACGGCCGAGATCGGCGACGCCCTCGTCGTACGAGTAACCAGCTAGGCACATCGCGGGAACCGCCGCGAGGTGCCGTCTTTCGACCGCGGCACCGTCGTGGCTGGTCGCGCGGTTCCCCGCGCCCCTCAAGGGCGTGACCGGAACCGCCGCCGACAGCTCCGGGGCCGCCCCAGGCCCCGCGCGCCGCGAGAACCTCGAAGCCGCCGGGTCGCATCCTGCACCCGGCGGCTTTCGCCATGCCCGCGCCGGGTGAAACCATGACCCCAGGCCGCAAACACCCCGTTTCCCCCCGTGCTCGTCGCCGTCCGCGCGATAATCGAACACAGAGCCGCGGAATACGGGAGACGGTGCGCGCGGCCGTCACTACAACCGGTGAAGGACAACCACTCATGACGACGCCCACGATCGAGCTCAAGCCGTCCGCCAGCCCCCTGGCCGCCGCCGACCGCGAGGCCATCCTGAAGAACCCCGGCTTCGGCCGCCACTTCACCGACCACATGGTGACGATCAAGTGGACGGAGGGCCGCGGCTGGCACGACGCCCAGCTCGTCCCGTACGGCCCCATCTCCCTCGACCCCTCCACGGCCGTCCTGCACTACGGGCAGGAGATCTTCGAGGGCCTCAAGGCGTACCGGCAGGCGGACGGCTCGGTCGCGGTGTTCCGGCCGGAGGCCAACGCGCGGCGCTTCCGCAACTCCGCCCGCCGCATGGCGATGGCCGAGCTGCCGGAGGACCTGTTCATCGGCGCGCTCGACGCGCTCCTCGCGCAGGACGCCGACTGGGTCCCGGCCCACGGCGGCGAGGAGTCCCTCTACCTACGCCCGTTCATGTTCGCCACGGAGGCCGCGCTCGGGGTCCACCCGGCCAACGAGTACCTCTTCATGCTGATCGCCTCCCCCTCCGGCGCGTACTTCGAGGGCGGCGTCGAGCCGGTCACCATCTGGGTCTCCGAGGACTACGTCCGCGCCGTCCCCGGCGGCACCGGCGACGCGAAGACCGGCGGCAACTACGCCGCGTCCCTGCTCCCGCAGGCCGAGGCCGCCGCGAACGGCTGCGCCCAGGTCGTCTACCTCGACGCGGTCACCCGTACGAAGGTCGAGGAATCGGGCTCGATGAACGTCGCGTACGTCTACGGCGACCGCATCGTCACCCCCGAACTCACGGGCTCCATCCTGGAGGGCATCACCCGAGACTCCCTCCTCCAGGTGGCCCGGGACCTCGGCTACACGGCGGAGGAGGGCGTCATCACCCTCGACCAGTGGCGCGAGGACGCGGCGAACGGCACCCTCACGGAGGTCTTCGCCTGCGGCACGGCGGCAGTCGTCACCCCGATCGGCGCGGCCAGGACGAAGACCGCGTCCTGGACCCACGGAGACGGCACCCCGGGCCCGGTGACCCTCCGCCTCCGCGAGGCCCTGCTGGGCATCCAGCGGGGAGTGGCGCAGGACAAGCACGGCTGGATGCACAAGATCGCAGACTGACGTTTCAAGAGGGCTGGACTGTCTGTCCCCAGGGGCGCGGGGCTGCATCTGATGTGCGGCTCCGCCGCGCGGGCGCGACCAGCCACGACGAACCCGCACCCGCCCACTGGGCAGCACCACGTCTTTCAGGGGCGCGGGGAACTGCGCGAGAAACCACGCACGACCCCGTATTCGCCCACGAATCCCAGCCAGGCAGACGAGTAGGCACCCCCACCCCTCCCGCATGCTGAGACACCCCCCGCCCCCACCCGAAACCCGTGTAAGACTGCCCCGTGCCCTCAAACGTCACGATTATTAGCATCAAGCGCCGGTCCTAGCTGAGCAAGCCGCACAGCGACCCGCGCAGACCTCTCGCACCCGCGAGGGGTCTTTTCGTTTTCCGGCAGCATGCGACCCGCATCGAGGAGCCCCCGAACCATGACCGACACCGACGACTCGTTCCACGTCTTCGACACCACCCTCCGAGACGGCGCCCAACGCGAGGGCATCAACCTCACCGTCGCGGACAAGCTGGCCATCGCCCGCCACCTGGACGACTTCGGCGTCGGCTTCATCGAGGGCGGCTGGCCGGGAGCCAACCCGAGGGACACGGAGTTCTTCGCACGAGCCCAGCAGGAGATCACGTTCCAGCACGCGCAACTCGTCGCCTTCGGCGCGACCCGGCGCGCGAACGGCAAGGCCGCGGAGGACCCCCAGGTCAAGGCCCTCCTGGACTCCGGCGCCCCGGTGATCACCCTCGTCGCGAAGTCCCACGACCGCCACGTGGAACTGGCCCTGCGCACGACCCTGGACGAGAACCTGGAGATGGTCCGGGACACGGTGTCCCACCTCAAGGCCCAGGGCCGCCGCGTCTTCGTGGACTGCGAGCACTTCTTCGACGGCTACCGCGCGAACCCGGAGTACGCGAAGTCGGTCGTCCGCGCCGCGAGCGACGCCGGCGCGGACGTCGTCATCCTGTGCGACACCAACGGCGGCATGCTCCCCGCCCAGATCCAGGCCGTCGTCACGACGGTCCTCGCGGACACCGGCGCCCGCCTCGGCATCCACGCCCAGGACGACACGGGCTGCGCGGTCGCCAACACCCTCGCGGCGGTCGACGCGGGCGCGACCCACGTCCAGTGCACGGCGAACGGCTACGGCGAGCGCGTAGGGAACGCGAACCTCTTCCCCGTAGTCGCCGCCCTGGAGCTGAAGTACGGCAAGCAGGTCCTCCCCGAGGGCAAGCTGCGCGAGATGACCCGCATCTCCCACGCGATCGCCGAGGTCGTCAACCTCACCCCCTCCACGCACCAGCCGTACGTGGGCGTCTCCGCGTTCGCGCACAAGGCGGGCCTGCACGCCTCCGCGATCAAGGTCGACCCGGACCTGTACCAGCACACGGACCCGGCGCTGGTCGGCAACAGCATGCGCATGCTGGTCTCGGACATGGCGGGCCGCGCCTCGGTGGAGCTGAAGGGCAAGGAACTCGGCATCGACCTCGGCGGCGACCGCGAACTGGTCGGCCGGGTGGTGGCCCGCGTCAAGGAACGCGAGCTGGCGGGCTACACGTACGAGGCGGCCGACGCCAGCTTCGAACTCCTCCTGCGCGCCGAGGTCAAGGGCAGCCCCCTGCGCTACTTCGAGGTCGAGTCCTGGCGGGCGATCGTCGAGGACCGCCCCGACGGCACCCACGCGAACGAGGCCACGGTCAAACTCTGGGCCAAGGGCGAGCGCATCGTCGCCACGGCGGAGGGGAACGGCCCGGTCAACGCCCTGGACCGGGCCCTGCGCGTGGCCCTGGAGAAGATCTACCCCCAGCTCGCCAAGCTGGACCTCGTCGACTACAAGGTCCGCATCCTGGAGGGCGTCCACGGCACCCAGTCCACGACCCGCGTCCTCATCTCCACCACGGACGGCTCCGGCGAATGGCAGACGGTGGGCGTGGCGGAGAACGTCATCGCCGCCTCCTGGCAGGCCCTGGAGGACGCCTACACCTACGGCCTCCTGCGCGCGGCCGTCGCCCCGGCGGAGTAACCCCGTACACCTCCCGGCCGACGGCGACACCCCTGCCGTACCGCCGGACCCCTCGGACCACGGACACCACATTCCGCGTGCCGGGGGCCCGCAGGCGCACCGAAGTGCCGCCCCGGGCGACACGCCGTAGCGTCGGTCGTATGAAGGTCAAAGGCGCCATCCTGCTCGGGCTGGCCCTGGCGGTGCTGATCATCCTGCCGGCGACCGCCCCGCCCGCCCGTACGGCGACGACGGCCACGAGCCTGACGGCGATCGCGACGGCCCTGCGGCAGAGCCCGGTGTACGTGGACCCGGCGGCCCGCGGCCAGCTCTCCGAGCAGGACGAACGGGCCCTGGCGGACCGGATCGAGGACGCGGACAAGCCCCTGTTCGTCGCGGTGCTGCCGACCGGTTATCCGACCGCGTCCCTGTTCCAGAACCTCCGTACGGCCACCGGGATCACGGGTTTGTACGCGATCCGCCTGGGCACGAGGTTCGACGCCAGAGCGGACTCCCGGGTCCTGCCGGGAACGGCGGTCGCCAACCTCGTACAGAGCGTGCGCGCGACCACCGATACCGGCACCCAGCTCACCGACTTCACGGCCCGCGCCCTCACGAACATGACCGGCCGGGCCCCCGAGTCCTGGGGTTCCCGGGGCGGCGACGGCGTCTCGACGACCGCGCTGGTCACGGCGGGCGGAGTCCTCGCGGCGGCCGGCGCGGGCGCGTACGTCCTGGTACGCCGCACCAGGCGCCGCAAGGCGGCGGAGCAGCGCGCCGCCCTGGACCGGCTGCGCGTCGTCGTGGACGAGGACATCACGGCCTTCGGCGAGGAACTCGACCGCCTCGACTTCCACCCGGCGGAGAAAGGGGCGGACGACGCGACGCGGGCCGACTACGAGCGCGCGCTCGACGCGTACGACACGGCGAAGTCGGCGATGGCGCGGGCGACGCGACCGGACGACGTCCGGGGCGTCACCCAGGCCCTGGAGGACGGCCGCTTCTCGCTGGCCCGGCTGGCCGCCCGCCGGGAGGGCCGCCCCCTGCCGGAACGCCGCCCCCCGTGCTTCTTCGACCCCCGCCACGGCCCGTCCACCGCCGACGCGGCCTGGACCCCGCCCGGCGGCAGCCCCCGCGAGGTCCCGGTCTGCGCCGCCGACCGGACCCGCCTGGCGGACGGCCGCGACCCCGTCATCCGCGAGGTGGACAGCGACTACGGCCGCCGCCCCTACTGGGAGGCGGGACCCGCGTACGGCCCCTGGGCGGGCGGCTACTTCGGCGGCGGCCTGCTGCCGGGGCTGCTGGCCGGCACGATGCTGGGCAGCCTGATGACGGCCCCGTCGTACGCGTCGGACTTCGGCGGCCCGGCCCAACAGGGCTACGAGGGCGGCGACTTGTCCGGCGCGGACTTCGACCCCGGCGACTTCGGGGGCGGGTTCGGGGACGGGGGCGGCGATCCGGGCGGCGGGGGAGGGGACTTCGGGGGCGACTTCTGATGGCAACGGGACGGACCCGGCGCCGAGTCGCGGCACCGGGTCCGTACGGAGAAGGCGGGGCGGACGTCAGAGGGTCCGGGCCGCCGACGCGATCGCGGAGGCGAAGGTCGAGACCTCGGTGTAGACGCCGGGCGCGTTGCGCTGGGCGCAGCCGTCGCCCCAGCTCACGATGCCGACCTGGATCCAGGCGTTGCCCGCGTCGCGGCGGAACATGGGGCCACCGGAGTCGCCCTGGCAGGTGTCGGTGCCGCCGGCGGCGTACCCGGCGCAGAGTTCCTCGCTCGGGACGAGGCCGCTGTACAGGCCGCCGAACGCGCGGCAGGTGGCGTCGGAGATGAAGGGGACCTGGGCCTTCAGCATGTAGCGCTGCTGCGCACCGCCCTCGACGGCGGCGCCCCAGCCGGCGACGGTGAACGTGCCCGTGTTGAACGTCGTGTTGGTGGCGATCGGCAGCGTGGCGAGGCCGGTGATCGGGGACGCGAGCTTGATCAGCGCCCAGTCCTTGCCGGTGCCGTTGTAGCCCGGCGCGCGGTAGACGTACGTCGAACGGACCTGCTGGCGGCCGGTGGTGGACTGGAGGTCCACGACACCCGCGGTCGCCGTGATGCTCGTGTTCGCGCCGGTGCCGTTCACGCAGTGCGCGGCGGTCAGCACGATCTGGGACGTGTACAGGGAGCCGCCGCAGCCCATGGAGAGGCGGACCATGAACGGGAACTCGCCCTGCGCGGCACGGGTCCCGCCGACGACCGGCGCGGGGGCGGCGGTGGCCGTGGAGAGGGGCTGGAGGCTGACGACCGCGAGGGTGACGGCTGCGGCGGCCATGCATCTCTTCGCGAGCGTGATGAGCTTCTTCACCGTTGTTGCCTTCCGTGAGGGGGGCTGGAGCTTGACGGACCTGCAACGGGTACCGATCATGACGTGCCCATGCCAACTTTGGACGCCACGAGGAGTCCGACGGGGTCGCCACGGGTGAGTCAGGATCTTCGGAGGATTATGAGAAAGCGGTAAGAGGTTGTGCAAGGGGTGGGAACAGGCCGGTCGCGGGGCGGGATTCCGGCCAAGGGGTGCCGGTGGGATCAGGAACGGCCCGCCAACCTCCGTACTCTGGCGGCCTGTTCGGACATCCCGCCCCGCTCGTAGGCGTCCGCGGCGGCACCGAACGCGAGCCGGGCCTCCCCCTTGCGCCGCACCTTGTGCAGGGAGATGCCGAGGTTGTAGCCGGCGTCCGCGACGATGCTCCACTCCTCGAACTTCGTGCCGGACTCGATCGCGCGGCGGGCGGCGTCGATCGCCTCGGGATAGCGCCTGAGGTTGGTCAGCGCGGCACTGAGCCCCAACCAGGCCACCCCCGCCTGGTGTTCGTCCCCGATCAGCTTGCTCCACTCCAGGGACCGGGTGAGCGCCTGGACCGCCTCCACGCGCCGCCCCGACTCCCGCAGGATCAGCCCGATGAGCCCCCACGCGTCCGCCTTGCCGCGCCAGTCGTTGAGGTCGGTGCTGATCCGCAGTGAGCGCACGGCATGGGGCAACGCCTCCTCGTGCCGCCCCAGACCCCGCAGGGTCTGCGCCATGTTGTACAGCGGCTCCGCCAACTGGTGCCGCATACCCAGCTCTTCGAACTGGGCGACGGCCAGGGAGAGCGTCTGGTACGCCTCTTCGAGCCGTCCGCAGTCACCGAACGTCGCGGCGAGCTGGGCCCGGGCGAGGGCGGCGTACGACGGGTCGTCCAGCGCGAGGGCGTCCGTCAGTGCCTGCTTGCGCGCATCCAGCGCTTCGTCGAGTCGCCCGAGCTGCGCCAGCGCCGTCGCGATGCGGCTCCACGCGTAGTACCGCCCCTCCAGGTTGCCGACGCGGTCGCACAGCTCCAGCTCCTCCCGGCCGGCGTCGAGCCCCTCCGCGAACCTGCGCAGATGGATCAGCGCCGTGCTGAGGGAGCCGAGCGCGATCGTCTCGTCGTGGCCGGCGCCGAGGCGGCGTGCGGTGTCGCGAGCGGTTGTCGCCACACCGAGCATGTCGTCGAAGGCGCGCCGGTTGCGCAGGTGAGGGATGAGCGCGAGAGCCGTCTGCAACGCGAGGACGGCCGTCTGCCGATCCTCGCTCTCGCACCACCGCACCGCGTTCAGCATCCCGAGCCGCTCGGTCTCGAACCAGCTCAGCGCCTCCTCGGGCCCGCCCGGGAACATCTTCTCCGGCTGATCCGGCTTCGTGATCACCTCGTAGGCCAGCGTCAGCCGGGCGTAGTACATGGCCTGAAGCTGCATCCGGGCCCGGCCGGCCTCCTCCTCCGTGACCAGAGCCCCCGCGTACGCCCGCACAAGGTCATGCATCTGCCACCCCCCACCGCCCGGCAACACACTGATCAGTGACGCGGCCACCAACTCATCCGCAGCCGCCTGCCACCCCTCCGCCACCACCCCGCCGAGCATCTGCCCCGAAACGGCATCGAAGTACTTCCCCGGCGCCACCCCCAACCCCCGGAAAACCCGCGCCGTCTCCTCTCCCAGCCTCCGGTACATCGCGTCGAGAACCGGCCGCAGCACCAGCGACCTCCCGTACTGATCCACCCCATCAGCCGCCAGCAACCCCACCCGATCCCTCTCCAACTCCGCCACCAGCTCCCGCACCCCCAACCCCCGCCGCCTGCGCAACAACGCCGCGACGATCACCAACGCCAACGGCAACCCCCCACACACCTCCACCAACTTCCGCACCCCGTCCCCGAGTCGGGGATCCCCGGGCAACGCCCGCTCGATCAACTCCCGCCCCGCGTCCCCCGACAACGCCTCCACCTCGACCGACCGCACGGGAAACGACCCCAGCACCTCCCGGGACGTGACCAGCACCCGGTGCCCGGCCCCCTCCCCGGGCAGCAACGGCACCACCTGCTCACTCCCGCCCGCGTTGTCGAGAACCACCAACATCGCCTCCCGGGAGGCCAGTTCACTCCGGTACCGGGCGAACTCCCCTTCCCGCGCCCCCAGCGCCCACAGCAACGACGACACGGCCTGCTCCGCGCTCACCGGAACCTCGTCGTACCCCCGCAGATCGACGAACAGCACACCCCCGGGAAACAGCCCCCGCGCCCGCGCCTCGTACGCCACCGCGACGGCCAGCGCGGTCTTCCCGACGCCCGCGAGCCCGGACAGCGAGACGACCCGGTCCCCCTCCAACGCCCCCAGCACGGCGGCGACTTCACCCTCCCGCCCGGTGAACCCCGCAGGAGCGCCCGGCAGCGTCGACACCACGCCCGGCGCCGCGCCGCCACCTCCCTCGACCTTCCCGTACACGGGCCCGTAGAAGATCCCGCCCCGAAAATCGATGTGATCCCCGTTCATGCCCCCATGGTGCCCCTAATTGGCTTGACCCCGCCGCCCCCCGGCACGGCACAGTGGCGCGACACCACGAACCCTCCGGGAAGGCGCCGCATCCCATGCACATCCGCCCCACCACCGACGAGGACCACGACCTCTTCGTCACCACCCTGCTCGCCGCGTTCGGCCTGGCCCCCGAGACCCCGGCGGAGGACGGCGGGGGAGTCTGGTGGGCGGCGACCGAGATGGACCGCAACCTGTTCGCGCAGACCGAGGACGGCGAGCCGGTCGGCACGGCGGGCTCGTACACCCTCGAACTCACGCTCCCCGGCGGCCGGTTGATCTCCGCCCCCGGCGTCACAGCGGTCGGCGTCCTGCCCACGCACCGCCGCAGGGGCGCCCTCACGGCGATGATGCGCCACCAGCTCACGGACCTCCGCGCCCAGGGCGAGTCCCTGGCCGTCCTCCTCGCCTCGGAGGCGCTGATCTACCGCCGCTTCGGCTACGGCCCGGCGACGTACACCGAGCGCCTCACGGTCCCCCGCCACCGGGCGGCCCTCATAGCGGCGCCGGAGGACCCCGGCACGGTCGAGGTCCTGAACCGCGAGGCCGCCGTGGAGATCATGGAGGAGGTGTACGACCGCTACCGCCGCACCCAGCCCGGCGCCCTCTCCCGCCCCCACCGCTGGTGGGCGCGGCGCGCGGGCATGCCCCCGATCGCCCCGGCCCACCGCTACATCGCCGTCCACCGCGACGCGCACGGCGTCCCGGACGGGTACGCGAGCTACGCGAAGGAGGGCTCCACGCTGACCGTCGACGAGACGATCGCCGGGGACGACGCGGTCTTCACGGCGCTCGCCAGGTTCGTCCTCGAACACGACCTCACCGAGAAGGCCGTGTTCCGGAAGTTCCCGCCGCAACACCCCCTGCGCTGGCAGTTCGTGGACTTCCGGGGCCCCGAACTCACCGATCACATGGACTGGTTGTGGGTCCGCCTCCTGGACATCCCGCGCGCCCTGACCGCCCGGGGCTGGTGCGCGGACGGCGAACTGGTCCTGGACGTCGAGGACCGCTTCCTCGGCGACGGCGAGCAGGGCCGCTACCTGCTGACCGTCACCGACGGCAAGGCGGAGTGCGTACGGACCGACCGGGCGCCCGATCTCTCCCTGGACGTCAGCGACCTGGGCTCGGTCTACCTGGGCGGCACCACGCCGACCACCCTGGTGAGGGCGGGCCGCATCCGCGCCCACCACCCGGACGCGGCCTCACGGGCCGACGCCCTCTTCCGCGCCGACCGCACCCCGCACTGCCTCCACTGGTTCTAGCCCTCCTTGGCGAACTCGATCAGCCGCTCGAAGTCGATCGACCCGGGATCGCCATGGGTGTTGTGGCAGAGCAGCCCGTCGGCGACGTACGTCCGCGTACTGGTCGACAGCGACGCGATGGGCTGCTCACCGACGTACTCGACACCGAGTACGGCCGTGTCGTCGCCGCCCACCGCCGTCCCCGCCCAGCCCGCCCCGGGGCACAGCCGCAGGATGCGGTGGCGGAACGGGTCGAGTTCCTTGCTGGGCACCCAGGAGACGGTGCCGTTCTCGCGGACCAGCCAGGGGTGGTCGTACGTGGCGGTGATCTCGCCGTCGGCCGTGGTGATCCGGCAACTCCCCTTCACGCCGGGTTCGTTGCGGGTGACCGTGCCGGTGCGGTAACGGCGGTCGGGCGCCGCGTGTTCGTCGAACGACACGATCGCGTCGCCCACTTGGAGGTCGCCGGCGCGCCGCCACGTGAGGTCGGCGCGCAGGACCGGGGTGTCGGGGTGGACGCAGTTCTCGGGTACGTGCATGTGTCCGCAGACACCCCGGAAGCCGTTCCAGCGGTCGTGACTCATGCGCTGGCCCGACCCGTTGCCGGCGGACGCGGGGTACGCGGGCCACAGCGAGGGTCCCTTGAGGGGGACGCCGTGGTGGTCGTGCATCCAGGCGAGGAAGCGGGCGACCTCGCGCAGCGCCCACTCCGGGGCCTGCGGCCAGTAGACGTGCGGGGTGTCGTTCGCCTTCCACTTGCTGTGGAGGCGGGGGTCGCAGGTGCCGATCAGCTCCACCTGGCACACGTTCAGCGTGTTCGTCTGGACGCCGCCGGGGGAGTTGACCAGGGCTCGGGAGGAGACGTCGATCTGGAAGTGCTGGTACCAGCGGAGCCTGTGCGCGGCGAGGTCGGGGAGCGCGGTCAGGTTGGGGGCGGCGGCGCCCCCCTGGTAGTCGGGGAGGCTGCGGCCCTCCGTCGTATGGAGCACGACGACGTTGACCTCCATCCGGCTGCCGCCGTACTTCGTCTGGTACCAGTGACCGCGGTCCGCGCCGGGGTAGTTCTGCGGACCTGACATCGTGCTCAAAGTGCCTCCCGGGACCGTGTTGCCGAGCCTGGGTGATGCCCGGAAAGCGCCCTAAGAGTCCTCTTTGATGCTGATTGTCGGTAATCGACAGGAACTGCCCCGGCGGGCCGCCGATGCGACCGGCTCTCAGCTCTTCCTGATCGCCGAGATGTCGAAGTTGAGCTTGATCTTGTCGGACACCAGGACGCCGCCGGTCTCCAGCGCCGCGTTCCAGGTGATGCCCCACTCCGAGCGCAGCAGCTCCGCCCGGCCCTCGAACCCGACGCGCTCGTTGCCGAACGGGTCCTTCGCGGCGCCGTTGAACTCCAGGTCGATGCCGATCGTCTTCGTCGTCCCGAGGATCGTCAGATCGCCGGTGACGCGGTAGTCGTCCCCGCCGAGCGACTCCGCCTTGGTCGAGCGGAACGTCATCGTCGGGAACTCGTCCGTCTTGAAGAAGTCCGCGCTCTTCAGGTGCCCGTCGCGGTCCGCGGAACCGGTGTCGATGCTGGCCATCACGATGTCGAGGGACGCTGTGGACGCGGACGGGTCCGAGCCGTCCAGGTGCAGCTCGCCGCTGAACTCGTCGAACTTGCCCTTGACGTTCGTCACCATCGCGTGCCGCGCGGTGAAGCCGAGCGTCGAGTGGGCCGGGTCGATGGTGTAGTCGCCGGTGAGGGCGGCCAGGTCCGCGCTCGCCGCCGGTGCCTCGGCGGAGTCGTCGCTCTTACGGCCGAAGATCCCCATCATGTCCTCCATTCAACTTCCTTACCGTGCTGACGAAGCTACTCTCCGTCGCCGAAGATCGCCTCCAGAAGAGCTATAGGGTTGACCGTGTTCCCCTCGCGTGTGATGTGAGTCTCGCGCCGTGTCTTTGTCGATCCCCCACAACGCGCGACCCCTCTGAGCAGTCGGAAGGGGTGCACCCGCCCCGGCTTCTGTTCAGGGGTACCAGGAAAACGGGCCGGAGACTGTACGGAGTCGACGTCTCGTAATCCTCGGACCGCTTCGTAAGGTCGCTACATGACCGTTTTGGACGAAGCGACGGACGGGCCCGCCGACGCCCGAGGCCGCGTGGCCGAGCTGCACGAGATCCGTGCGAGCGCGATCGCCGGCCCGAGCGAGAAGGCGACCGAGGCGCAGCACGCCAAGGGCAAGCTGACCGCCCGCGAGCGCATCGAGCTGCTCCTCGACCCCGGCTCCTTCCAGGAGGTCGAACAACTCCGCCGGCACCGCGCGGTCGGCTTCGGCCTGGAGGCCAAGAAGCCCTACACCGACGGCGTCATCACCGGCTGGGGCACCGTCGAGGGCCGTACGGTCTTCGTCTACGCCCACGACTTCCGCATCTTCGGCGGCGCCCTCGGCGAGGCCCACGCCACGAAGATCCACAAGATCATGGACATGGCCATCGCGGCCGGCGCGCCCCTCGTCTCCCTGAACGACGGCGCCGGCGCCCGCATCCAGGAGGGCGTCTCCGCCCTCGCCGGGTACGGCGGCATCTTCCAGCGCAACACCAAGGCGTCCGGTGTCATCCCGCAGATCTCCGTCATGCTGGGCCCCTGCGCGGGCGGCGCGGCCTACAGCCCCGCCCTCACCGACTTCGTCTTCATGGTCCGCGAGACCTCGCAGATGTTCATCACCGGCCCCGACGTCGTCAAGGCCGTCACCGGCGAGGAGATCACCCAGAACGGCCTCGGCGGCGCCGACGTCCACGCGGAGACCTCCGGCGTCTGCCACTTCGCCTACGACGACGAGGAGACCTGCATCGCGGAGGTCCGCTACCTCCTGTCGCTCCTCCCGCAGAACAACCGCGAGAACCCGCCGCGCGTCGAGTCCACCGACCCCGTCGACCGCCGCAGCGACGTCCTGCTCGACCTGGTCCCCGCCGACGGCAACCGCCCGTACGACATGACCAAGGTCATCGAGGAGATCGTCGACGACGGCGACTACGTCGAGGTCCACGAGCGGTGGGCCCGCAACATCATCTGCGCCCTCGCCCGCCTCGACGGCCAGGTCGTCGGCATCGTCGCCAACCAGCCCCAGAGCCTCGCCGGCGTCCTCGACATCGAGGCCTCCGAAAAAGCTGCGCGCTTCGTCCAGATGTGTGACGCTTTCAATATCCCGATCGTCACCTTCCTGGACGTCCCCGGGTTCCTCCCCGGCGTCGACCAGGAGCACGGCGGCATCATCCGCCACGGCGCGAAGCTCCTGTACGCGTACTGCAACGCCACGGTCCCCCGGATCTCCCTCATCCTCCGCAAGGCCTACGGCGGCGCCTACATCGTCATGGACAGCCAGTCCATCGGCGCGGACCTGACCTACGCCTGGCCCACCAACGAGATCGCCGTCATGGGCGCGGAGGGCGCGGCCAACGTCATCTTCCGCCGCCAGATCGCCGGCGCCGAAGACCCCGAGGCGATGCGCGCGCGCATGGTCAAGGAGTACAAGGCCGAGCTGATGCACCCGTACTACGCGGCGGAACGCGGCCTCGTGGACGACGTGATCGACCCCGCGGAAACCCGCGAGGTCCTCATCAAGTCCCTGGCGATGCTCCAGTCCAAGCACGCCGACCTGCCGTCCCGCAAACACGGCAACCCCCCGCAGTAACCCTGCGGAAACCTCTCTCACGGAGACTCACTCTTATGACCACCCCAGACATCCGCGTCGAAAAGGGCAACGCCGAGCCCGAGGAAGTCGCCGCCATCACGGCCATCCTCCTGGCCCGCGCCGCCGCCCGCCCCACCGAGACCCCCTCCCACCGGGGCCACGTCCGGGCCGGCTGGCGCCGCCTGGAACGCGAGAACGGCTTCCGCGCACCGCACAGCTGGCGCTGAACCGCACGCACTCCGGCAACCCCGCCGCTCCTTCGGGAGGGCGGGGTTTTCGGTGTGCGGCGGCGCGGGCACGGACGAGAACGGCCCCCGTCTCCCCAACGAGGGAGACGAGGGCCGCAAGCGGTTCGCGCGGGACCCCTACCGCAGGCGGGCCATCAGCGCGTGCTCCACCAGCGTGATCAGTGCCGACTTCGCGTCGGCGCGGTGGCGCGCGTCGGTGGTGATGATCGGGGTGTCGGGCCCGATCTGGAGGGCCTCGCGGACCTCGTCGGGGGAGTAGGGCTGGTTGCCGTCGAAGCCGTTGAGGGCGATGACGAACGGCAGGCCGCTGTTCTCGAAGTAGTCCACGGCCGGGAAGCAGTCGGCGAGGCGGCGCGTGTCGACGAGGACGATCGCGCCGATCGCCCCGCGCACCAGGTCGTCCCACATGAACCAGAACCGGTCCTGGCCCGGCGTACCGAACAGGTACAGGATCAGGTCCTGGTCCAGCGTGATCCGGCCGAAGTCCATCGCCACCGTCGTGGTGGTCTTGTCCCCGGTGTGGGTCAGGTCGTCGATGCCCGCCGAGGCGGACGTCATCACGGCCTCGGTGCGCAGCGGGTTGATCTCGGAGACGGCGCCCACGAACGTGGTCTTGCCCACGCCGAAGCCGCCCGCCACCACGATCTTCGCGGAGGTGGTGGCCCGACCCCCGTCAGAGCTTGCGAAGTCCACTGAGCACCCTTTCGAGCAGCGTCACGTCCGGAGCGCCACCGTTGTTCTCGTCGCCGCCCGGCTGGTGGATCGCCACCAGACCGGCCTCGGCGAGGTCCGCGACCAGGATCCGGGCCACCCCGAGCGGCATCGCGAGCAGCGCGGAGACCTCGGCCACCGACTTGACCTCGCGGCACAGGTGGCAGATGCGCTGGTGCTCGGGGAGCAGCCCCATCAGCGCCGCCGGATCGGCCGTCGTACTGATCAGCGCCTCGATGGCGAGCTGGTAGCGCGGCCGGGTCCGGCCACCGGTCATCGCGTACGGACGCACCAGCGGCTGGTCACCCTCGTCCGCGTACGGGTCCGCGTACGGATCATGATGGGCGGTGGGCGGGGTCATGGATCCTCCGGGCGGGACAGGCAAGTCGGCAAGTCTTGGTCTCGTGCCGTCCCTGGTGGTCGGGTGGGGAGTGTGTGCCGACCGGACGGTGATTTGGTGAGGTGGGTGGTGCCGGGGCGGTCTAGTGGAGCAGACTGCCTTGCAGTTCGGCCCGTAGATCCGGCGTGAGCACAGCGCCCGCGCGATCGACGAGCAGCGCCATCTCGTAGCCGACGAGGCCGATGTCGCACTCGGGGTGGGCGAGGACGGCGAGCGAGGAGCCGTCGGAGACGGACATGAGGAAGAGGAATCCCCGCTCCATCTCCACGACCGTCTGCGCGACGCTGCCGCCCTCGAAGATCCGCGAGGCGCCCGCCGTCAGCGAGGTCAGCCCGGAGGCGACCGCCGCCAGCTGGTCGGCGCGGTCGCGCGGGAAGCCCTCGGACATCGCGAGCAGGAGACCGTCCGCGGAGACCACCACGGTGTGCGAGACGCCCGGGGTGTTGTCCACGAAGTTGGTGATCAACCAGTTCAGATTCTGTGCCGCCTGGCTCATCTGACTCAACTAACGCTCCTGCTGGTGGGTGGGGCTCGGAAAGCTGTCCGTCTGCCCGCTCCCGGCCTGACGGCCCTGAGCGATGCCCCGACGGAGGTTGGTCAGCCGGCCGCGCACGTCGTCCGGCGCGCGCGAGACCTGCGGGCCCGCCTGGTGCTGTTGCTGCTGCGCCGTGCCCGGCACGAGGTTCGCCCGGGGCACCCGGCGCGGCAGACCTGAGGTGGTGATCCCGCCCGAGGCGGGCTGACGCACCCGCTCGGCCTGCCGGACCAGCTCGTCGTTCGGAGTGGCCCGCCACGAGGAGGCCGCCGACGTCGCCGGAGCGGCGGCGGGCCGCTGCGGAGCCGCCGGAGCGGGCGCGGGAGCCGGCGCCGGGGCGGGCGCCTGAGCCTGCGGCTGCTGCGGCACCCCCTGCGCCTGACCGCCCTGCTGGTGGAACCAGTTCGTCTCGAGCGTGTCGTACAGCGGAGTACGACCGTCCCCGGGGCCGGCCGGCGGCAGCGCCTCCGGCTCGGGCCGGGCGGCGGGACGCTGCGGCGGGGCGGCGTACCCGCCCGCCCCGTTGGCGCGTCCCGGCAGCGCGTGCTGACCGGTCGACGAGCCGTCGTACCCCTGCGGAGCGCGCTGCGCGGGACCCGGGTTCGCCCCGAAGACGTCCGGCCGCTGGAACTGCCCGCTGGTGTCGGCCGGGAACTGGCCCCCGCCGATCGCCGGGAACTGGCTCGTCGCCTGGAAGTCGTCCTGCCGGCCCGGGTTCTGCCCCTGCGGGGCGCCCAGAGCCGGGAACTGCCCGGTGTTCTGTACGGGACCCGGGTTCGGCCGCCCGAAGTCGGCCTCGACCCGGGGTATCTCGGCGGTCGCGCCGGGCCCGTCGATGCGCGGCATCTGCGAGGTGCGCGCCACATCGGGCTCGTCGTGTCCGCGCGGGGCGTCCAGCGCGGGGGTGCGGGCGTTCTCGTCGCCCCAACTCGGCGTCCGGGGCTGGGGGTTGCCGCCGGGCAGCTCGGCCCGGGGGCCACCGCGCGCCGGGAGCTGCGGCTGACGGCCGCGGCCCTGATCGGCGCCGGAGTCCTTGCCGCGCCCGTCCTTGCCGCGCGGCGGACGCGTGCCGCCGCCGAACATGTCCTGGCCCTGCTGTCCCTGGCCCTGCGGGGGAGCGGCCTGGAGCCCGTTGAAGGAACCGGTGCCCGCGGGCGCCGGCGCCGAGGGGCGCCCGCCCTGCTGCTGGCCGCGCCCGGGGGCGCCGTCCCGGCCGGGCAGCGCGGTACGCGGACCGCCCCCGGCACCCGGACCAGAACCGAACCCGCCACCGGCGGGCGCCGACCCGAACGCGTCGGACCCGGCACCGCCGCCGAAGCCACCGGATCCCGGACCACCCGGTCCGGCCCCGAAGCCGCCGCCCTTGCCGCTGCCGAGCGCACCACCGGGCGCGCCCGTCCCGAAGCCGCCCTTGCCGCCCCCGCCCGGCGCACCCGCGCCGACCGGACCGCCGCCGAAGGCACCGGCGACACCCTGGCCGCCCTGCCCGCGCCGCGCCGCAGCCGCACCCGCAGCGGCCTGCGCCGCCGCCGGGCCACCGGCCTGCGCACCGCCCTGACCGGGCTTGGGCTGCGGCTTCTTGCCGCCCTGCGCGACGTCGACCGGCAGCATGACCAGCGCGGTCGTGCCACCCGAGTCGGAGGGCCGCAGCTGGATGCGGATGCCGTGCCGCTGCGAAAGACGGCCGACCACGAAGAGGCCCATGCGCCGGGACACCGACACGTCCACGGTCGGCGGCGAGGCGAGCCGCTCGTTGATGGCGGCCAGGTCCTCGGGGGAGAGGCCGATACCGGTGTCGTGGATCTCGATCAGCACCCGCCCGTCGGGCAGCGCGTGACCGGTGACCTTGACCTTGGTCTGCGGGGAGGAGAACGACGTCGCGTTCTCCAGCAGCTCGGCGAGGAGGTGCACGAGGTCGTTGACGACCCGCCCGGCGACCTCGGTCGTCGGCACGGACGCCAGCTCGATGCGCTCGTACTGCTCCACCTCGGACGCGGCGGCACGCAGCACGTCGACCAGCGGGACGGGCCGCGTCCAGCGCCGGCCGGGCTCCTCACCGGCGAGGACGAGGAGGTTCTCGCCGTTACGGCGCATACGGGTCGCGAGGTGGTCCAGCTTGAACAGCGAGGACAGCTGGTCCGGGTCGGCCTCGCGGGACTCCAGTTCGGAGATGAGCGACAGCTGACGCTGGATGAGGCCCTGGGAGCGGCGCGAGAGGTTGGTGAACATCGCGTTGACGTTGCCCCGCAGCAGGGCCTGCTCGGCGGCGAGCCGGACGGCCTCGCGGTGCACGTCGTCGAAGGCCGCGGCCACCTGGCCGATCTCGTCCCGGGAGTGCACACCGACCGACTCGACGGAGGTGTCGACGTCCTGCGGGTCCGACTCGGAGAGCTGCTTGACCAGCTCGGGCAGCCGTTCCTGGGCGACCTTCGTGGCCGTCTCCTGGAGGCGGCGCAGCGAGCGGATCATCGACCGGGCGACGACGAACGCGCCGACCAGCGAGACACCGAGCACCAGCAGGATCAGGACACCCGAGATGATCGCGTCGCGCTCGGTCTCGTTGCGCAGCTCACGAGCCTTCTGCTCCATGTCGTCCAGGAGCTGGGACTCGATGTTCTTCATCTGCTGGAGCTTGGTGCCCGAGGCGTCCAGCCAGTCCTGGTACGACCGCTTGTCCTGCGACTCGAGACCGGAGTCGGAGGCGAAGGCGCGGTTGGCGTACTGGTCGGCCTCCTCGATCGTGGCGTTGCCCGACTCGATCGGCTTCAGCAGCTCCTCGGCGCCCTCGTCGCCGTAGATCGAGCGGAAGATCGCGAGCTCGGAATCCTCGCCCTCGACCGCGGTCTCGCCGTAGTTGCGGTCGTTGTCGCTGAGGTCGCCGAAGGTCTTGTTGTTCGCCGGGAGCGCGGCCGTCAGCACGGCGCGCTGGATCGACGAGTACTCCTTGGCGGAGGAGAACGCGGCGAGCGCGCGGGTGCGCTGGATCATCTCCGGGTTGGAGGTGGCCTCGGCCATGTCCTGGGAGAGGTCGACGAGCCGGGTGATGAGCCGGTGGTAGCCCTCCACCGTCTGCATCGCGTTGCCCTGCGCGGTGTACGCCGTGGAGCGCAGCTTGGCCAGGTTGCCGAGGTCGCCGACCAGGCCGACGAGGTTGTCGCGGACGCCCTGGAGGTTGCCGTTCTTGCTGGTGGCGTCGATCTCCTCGGAGGCGTTGACGAAGGCGTCCAGCGAGCGGTCCGTCGTCGTGCGCAGGCCCTTGACGGTGGCGTCGTCCGCCTTGCCGCCGTGCGCGAGGGGGCCGGCGGTGCGGTCGCGCTCGTTCTGGAGGGCGATCGACAGCTCGGTCGCCTGCTTCGTCATGTCGGTCAGCAGCCGCATGTTGTCGAGCTGCTGGATGTCCTCCATGGACTGGTTGATACGCAGCGCGCCGAGCGTGGTGGCCGCGACCACGGGGAGGGTCAGCAGAGCGACCAGGCGCGTGGAGATGCGCCAGTTGCGCAGCGCGACCCGGTTGCCGGTGTCGCCCTTCGCGGGCTTGACCGGGGGTATCGGGGGAATGGAGGTGGGGGTCACCGGGGTGGTGGGAGCGCCGGGGCGGCTCTTGCCGTCGCCTGCCTGGGCGGGACCCGGGTTCTGGGCGTGCTGGGGCGAGGAGCTGACTGTGTTCGCTCCAGTCCCGCCGCGCGGCTCCGGCCCTGCCGGGGCACTGCCGTCCCTCTTGAATCGTCCCTGCACTAGCGTCGCAACCTCTGGACCAGGCGCCTTCCCGAACGAACGGACAAGGCGGTGTCGGCGTCTTGAGAGGCGCCCTGACTGCGCCCCCCGGGATGGTCGTTGAGTGACCCGGCGCTGGCTCCCCCTAACTCGCCGCCACTCGGCGCTTCTGTGCGCCCCCTGCGCGCCGGCTCGATCCCGCGGCGGTCCGTGAGATTCCAGCACAGTGCCGGATCTCCAACAAGGTTTGGTGGCCGGGCTGTGACATCCGTGACAGTGCGTACGAGAAGAGTCACCCGTCGTGGATTTCTATCCGCCCCAAAGTGAATGAACCCCGACAAACCCGCCAGATGATCAAGGTGTCCCAGTCGCCATGATCAGGAGCGGAATGACAGCTTCAGGCGGTCATTGTCCGATTCGTTACGTTCACTTGCGGGCCTGAATTGACCGGTTTGACGGCTGTTCCGTGAGCAAACTCACACGCCCTCGGGTAGCCCCCCGTGACTTCCCCGGGAATGCCATGTTTAGCCTGACGCTTTACAGATTCGGCATATCCGACACGAGCCAGTGGAGCCCTCGCCCATGTCCCGCAAGACCGCCAACCCCCGCCGCACCACCCTGGTCCACCTCAAGGACGCCGGCGAGCTGGAGACCCCGGTCCAGGAACACTCCGCCGACCTCCCCGCCCAGACCGCGAACCCGCGGCGCACGATCCTCATGGAGCTGCCGAACAGCGTCTCCGCCGAGTAGTCCGCCAAGTAGTACGCGGAAAGATCGCGAAACGCTCAGACGGCCCCCACCGCTCCGAAAGGGACGAGGTGGGGGCCGTCTCGCGCGTTAGCCTGGGGCGTCAGACTCCAGCCAGCAGAAGGTAAAGGGGCGCGAGGATCCCGTGCGCATCGCCAGGTTCTCCATCGACGGCAACGTCGCGTTCGGCGCGGTCGAGGGTGACAAGGACGACGAACTCGTCCTCGACATCATCAAGGGCATCCCGTTCGCCGAGTTCGAACTCTCCGGGACCAAGGTCCCGCTGAGCAAGGTCCGGCTCCTGCCGCCCGTGCTCCCCAACAAGGTCGTCGCCTTCGGCCGCAACTACGCCGAGCACGCCCGCGAACTGGGCAACGAGGTCCCCGACGCCCCCTTCGCCTTTTTCAAGCCCTCCACCTCGGTGATCGGCCACGGCGACGCCATCCAGTACCCCGGCTTCTCCTCCGAGGTCCACCACGAGGCCGAACTCGCCGTCGTCATCGGCCGGATGTGCCGCGAGGTCCCCCGCGAGCGCGTCAAGGACGTCGTCCTCGGCTACACCTGCGCGATCGACGTCACCGCCCGCGACGTCCAGAAGCGCGAGAAGCAGTGGGCGCGCGCCAAGGGCTTCGACACGTCCTGCCCCCTCGGCCCCTGGATCGAGACGGACCTCGACCCGAGCGACCTCACCATCCAGCTCACGGTCAACGGCCAGCAGCGCCAGCTGGGCCGCACCAGCGAGATGATCACCCCCATCGAGGACCTGATCGTCAACATCACCGAGGCCATGACCCTGCTCCCCGGAGACGTCATCCTCACGGGCACCCCGGCCGGCGTCGGCCCCCTGGAGATCGGCGACGAGGTCGCCGTCACCATCGAAGGTATCGGCACTCTCACCAACAAGGTTGTCAAGCGTGACTAGCGCACCTGTCCGCGTACGTTTCTGCCCCTCCCCGACGGGCAACCCCCACGTCGGCCTCGTCCGCACGGCCCTCTTCAACTGGGCCTTCGCCCGCCACCACCAGGGCACCCTGGTCTTCCGCATCGAGGACACGGACGCGGCCCGCGACAGCGAGGACTCCTACAACCAGCTCCTCGACGCGATGCGCTGGCTCGGCTTCGACTGGGACGAGGGCCCCGAGATCGGCGGCCCGCACGCGCCCTACCGCCAGTCCCAGCGCATGGACCTCTACAAGGACGTCGCCCAGAAGCTCCAGGACGCCGGCCACGCCTACCACTGCTACTGCTCCACCGAGGAGCTGGACGCCCGCCGCGACGCCGCCCGCGCCGCCGGCAAGCCCTCCGGCTACGACGGCCACTGCCGCGACCTCACCGACGAGCAGAAGGCCGCCTACGAGGCCGAGGGCCGCAAGCCGATCGTCCGCTTCCGGATGCCGGACGAGACCATCACGTTCACCGACCTGGTCCGCGGCGAGCTGACGTTCACCCCCGAGAACGTCCCCGACTACGGCATCGTCCGCGCCAACGGCGCCCCCCTGTACACGCTGGTCAACCCGGTCGACGACGCGCTGATGGAGATCACGCACGTCCTGCGCGGCGAGGACCTCCTGTCCTCCACCCCGCGCCAGATCGCCCTGTACAAGGCGCTGATCGAGCTGGGCGTCGCGAAGACCACCCCCGCGTTCGGGCACCTCCCGTACGTCATGGGCGAGGGCAACAAGAAGCTCTCCAAGCGCGACCCCCAGGCGTCCCTGAACCTCTACCGGGAGCAGGGCTTCCTCCCCGAGGGCCTGCTCAACTACCTCTCCCTGCTGGGCTGGTCGCTCTCCGCGGACGAGGACATCTTCACGACGGACCAGCTGATCGCGGCGTTCGACATCAAGGACGTCAACCCCAACCCGGCCCGCTTCGACCTCAAGAAGTGCGAGGCGATCAACGGCGACCACATCCGCATGCTGGACGTCAAGGACTTCACCGAGCGCTGCGCCCCCTGGCTGAAGACCCCCTTCGCGCCCTGGGCGCCGGAGGACTTCGACGAGGCGAAGTGGCAGGCCATCGCGCCGCACGCGCAGACCCGCCTCAAGGTCCTCTCGGAGATCACCGACAACGTCGACTTCCTGTTCCTCCCGCGGCCCGTCGAGGACGAGGCGTCCTGGACGAAGGCGATGAAGGACGGCAGCGACGCCCTCCTCGCCACGGCCCGCGAGAAGCTGGAGGCGGCCGACTGGACGTCCCCCGAGTCCCTCAAGGAAGCCGTCCTCGCGGCCGGCGAGGCCCACGGCCTCAAGCTCGGCAAGGCGCAGGCCCCCGTCCGCGTCGCGATCACCGGCCGCACGGTCGGCCTCCCCCTCTTCGAGTCCCTCGAAGTCCTCGGCAAGGAGGCGTCGCTGGCCCGCATCGACGCGGCCCTCGCCAAGCTCGCGGCGTAAAGCGGCAGTTCACCGGGGCGGCACCCAACCGGGGTGCCGCCCTTGCCCGTTCCCGGTACCGTCGGATCATGGACATTCGCGCCGTGGTCTGGGACGTGGACGACACCCTCTTCGACTACACGAGTGCCGACCGCCTCGGCATGCGGGACCACCTGGCGGTCGAGGGCCTGCTCGCCGGGTACGCCGACGCCGAGCAGGCCGTCGAGCGCTGGCGCGCGGTCACCGACGCCCAGTGGGCCCGCTTCGCCGCGGGCGAGACCACCTTCGAGGGCCAACGCCGCGACCGCGTCCGGGTGTTCGTGGGCCAGGAGCTCACCGACGCCGAGGCCGACACGTGGTTCGGCCGCTACCTCGGCCACTACGAGCGGGCCTGGACCCTCTTCCCGGACGTCCTGCCCGCCCTCGACGCCCTCGCGGCCAGCCACCGGCACTCCGTCCTCTCCAACTCCAGCATCCACGTCCAGGACCACAAGCTGCGCGCCCTCGGCGTCCACGACCGCTTCGAGTCGATCATCTGCGCCGCCGAACTCGGCGTCTCCAAGCCCGAGGCCGGCGCCTTCCTCGCCGCCTGCGAGGCCCTCGCCCTGGCGCCCGAGCAGGTCGCCTACGTCGGCGACCACCCCGACATCGACGGCCGGGGCGCGGCCGAGGCGGGCCTGTTCTCCGTCTGGATCGACCGGTACGACGCCGGCGCGGACGCCGCCCCGCTGCCCGGCCGGCACCGGATCGCGAGCCTCGCCGAACTCCCCGCGCTGCTCGGCGCGGATACCCGTTTTGGAGCCCCGTCCACCTTCGGGTAATGTTCTTTCTGCGCCGCCGGGGAGCGGGCCGAAAGGCCGAGGGACCCGGGGGAGCACAGCTAGAACAAGATCCTTGATCGGGATTGCGTTCCAGTGGCCTATGGTGTAATTGGCAGCACGACTGATTCTGGTTCAGTTAGTCTTGGTTCGAGTCCAGGTAGGCCAGCTTGCAGAAGCTCAAAATCTGCGAAGCCCCCGTTGTGTAGCGGCCTAGCACGCTGCCCTCTCACGGCAGTAGCGCCGGTTCGAATCCGGTCGGGGGTACTGGTTCCGATCTTGTGTCGGGACTGCTAGGGCCCCCGTTGTGTAGCGGCCTAGCACGCTGCCCTCTCACGGCAGTAGCGCCGGTTCGAATCCGGTCGGGGGTACTGACTGGTCTAAACCAACATTGGTCTATGGTGTAATTGGCAGCACGACTGATTCTGGTTCAGTTAGTCTTGGTTCGAGTCCAGGTAGACCAGCTCCGCCCCCGTTGTGTAGCGGCCTAGCACGCTGCCCTCTCACGGCAGTAGCGCCGGTTCGAATCCGGTCGGGGGTACAGCAGAATGACCATTCACCTCATGCGAGGTGGGTGGTCATTTTTGTGTTCCCTGTACAAAAAGCCAGGTGAAGAGGGCCTGCCGCGGCGTTGAGGCCGGCCCTTGTCGCGGAAGCTTCTCGCGGGAGTCAGCCCGTCCTGCGCAGCGCCTCGGAGAGACGGGCCGCCGCGTCGATCACGGCCTGCGCGTGCATACGGCCGGGGTGGCGGGTGAGGCGCTCGATCGGGCCGGAGACGGAGACGGCGGCCACGACGCGGTTGGACGGGCCCCTGACCGGCGCGGAGACGGACGCGACGCCCGGCTCGCGCTCGCCGATGGACTGGGCCCAGCCCCGGCGCCGTACGCCCGAGAGGGCCGTCGCCGTGAAGCGGGCGCCCTGGAGGCCGCGGTGGAGGCGCTCGGGCTCCTCCCAGGCCATGAGGATCTGCGCGGAGGAACCGGCCTTCATCGTGAGCGTGGAGCCCACCGGTACCGTGTCCCGCAGTCCGGACAGCCGCTCGGCGGCGGCCACACAGATCCGCATGTCACCCTGGCGCCGGTAGAGCTGGGCGCTCTCGCCCGTGATGTCCCGCAGGTGCGTGAGCACGGGGCCCGCGGTCGCCAGGAGGCGGTCCTCGCCGGCCGCCGCCGCCAGCTCCGCGAGACGCGGGCCGAGAATGAACCGGCCCTGCATGTCGCGGGCGACCATGCGGTGGTGTTCCAGGGCCACGGCCAGCCGGTGGGCCGTGGGTCGAGCCAGTCCGGTGGCCGCGACCAGTCCTGCCAGGGTCGCGGGTCCGGACTCCAGGGCGCTCAGGACAAGGGCTGCCTTGTCCAGAACGCCGACGCCGCTACTGTTGTCCATGCAACGATACTCCCGTCTCACTCTGTGAAACGCAAGTTCATTTTCCCGTGAGACGCGCAACCCTGGGACCTACAGCGCCCGCTGACCGAACGGGCGCGGTGGCGGGTGCCCGGAACAGGGGCGGGCGCCGCTTCCGAGATCTCTAGTAGCGCCGGGACACCACCTGTCCGGCCGGAGGGAAAGCGATGGGTAGGACACTCGCGGAGAAGGTCTGGGACGACCATGTCGTCCGGCGCGCCGAGGGCGAGCCCGACCTCCTCTTCATCGATCTGCACCTGCTGCACGAGGTGACCAGCCCCCAGGCGTTCGACGGACTCCGGCAGAACGGCCGCCAGGTCCGCCGCCTCGACCTGACCATCGCCACCGAGGACCACAACACCCCGACCCTCGACATCGACAAGCCCATCGCCGACCCGGTCTCCCGGGTCCAGCTGGAGACCCTGCGCAAGAACGCCGCGGAGTTCGGTGTCCGCCTGCACCCCCTCGGCGACGTCGAGCAGGGCGTCGTCCACGTCGTCGGCCCCCAGCTCGGTCTCACCCAGCCCGGCATGACGGTCGTCTGCGGCGACTCCCACACCTCCACGCACGGCGCCTTCGGCGGGCTCGCGTTCGGGATCGGCACCTCCCAGGTCGAGCACGTGCTGGCCACCCAGACGCTGCCGATGGCCCGCCCGAAGACCATGGCCATCACGGTCGACGGCGAACTGCCCGAGGGCGTCACCGCCAAGGACCTGATCCTCGCGATCATCGCGAAGATCGGCACCGGCGGCGGCCAGGGCTACGTCCTGGAGTACCGCGGCTCCGCCATCGAGAAGCTCTCGATGGAGGCCCGGATGACCATCTGCAACATGTCCATCGAGGCTGGCGCCCGCGCGGGCATGATCGCCCCCGACGAGACCACGTTCGCCTACCTCAAGGGCCGCCCGCACGCGCCCGAGGGCGACGACTGGGACGCCGCGGTCGCGTACTGGAAGACCCTGAGGACCGACGACGACGCCGAGTTCGACGCCGAGGTCGTCATCAAGGCCGGGGAACTCTCCCCGTTCGTCACCTGGGGCACCAACCCCGGCCAGGGCGCGCCCCTTTCGGCGAACGTCCCCGACCCGGCCTCGTACGAGGACGCCTCGGAGCGCCTCGCCGCCGAAAAGGCCCTGGAATACATGGGGTTGGCGGCCGGACAGCCGCTGCGCTCCATCAAGGTGGACACCGTCTTCGTCGGGTCGTGCACCAACGGCCGCATCGAGGACCTGCGCGCCGCCGCCGAACTCGTCAAGGGCCGCAAAGTCGCCGACGGCGTACGGATGCTGGTCGTCCCGGGCTCCGCGCGCGTGGGCCTCCAGGCCGTCTCCGAGGGGCTGGACGTCGTGTTCAAGGAGGCCGGCGCCGAGTGGCGGCACGCGGGCTGCTCGATGTGTCTGGGCATGAACCCCGACCAACTCGCCCCCGGTGAGCGCTCCGCGTCCACCTCCAACCGCAACTTCGAGGGCAGGCAGGGCAAGGGCGGCCGTACGCACCTGGTCTCGCCGCAGGTCGCCGCCGCGACCGCCGTCCTGGGCCACCTGGCCTCGCCCGCCGACCTGACCGACGCAACCGCGCCCGCTGGAGTCTGAGAGCCATGGAAGCATTCACCAAGCACACCGGCCGGGCCGTCCCGCTGCGCCGCTCCAACGTCGACACCGACCAGATCATCCCCGCCCACTGGCTCAAGAAGGTGACGCGGGACGGCTTCGAGGACGGGCTCTTCGAGGCGTGGCGCAAGGACCCGGAGTTCGTCCTCAACCGGCCCGAGCGCGAGGGCGCGACCGTCCTGGTGGCCGGCCCCGACTTCGGCACCGGCTCCTCGCGCGAGCACGCGGTGTGGGCCCTTCAGAACTACGGCTTCAAGACGGTCATCTCGTCCCGCTTCGCCGACATCTTCCGCGGCAACTCCCTGAAGAACGGCCTGCTGACGGTCATCCTCGACCAGCCGACCGTGGACGCGCTGTGGGAGCTCGTGGAGAGCGACCCGCAGGCCGAGATCACCGTCGACCTGGAGGCGTTGGAGGTCCGCGCCGAGGGCGTCACCGCCCCCTTCGAGCTGGACGAGAACTCCCGCTGGCGGCTGCTGAACGGTCTCGACGACATCTCCATCACCCTCCAGAACGAGGCCGACATCGCGGCGTACGAGGCGAAGCGCCCCTCGTACAAGCCGCGCACGCTCCAGGTCTGAGCGCCAGAGCGAGTTTCGGCCACCCGGAGCCCACGCCGTACCCCCGATCCGTCCGATCGGGGGTACGGCGTTTTCTGCACCCGTTCGGCCCCGCACATCTCCTCGAAATCTTCCCAACTTCCCACGTTAAAGGGGTGGTTGACTGGGTACGCGACCGCTGTGGACACGACGTCCAACAGTGCTCGGACGACTGTTTGAGGCGGCAGTTGCACCCCTGGCGGGCGACAACTCGCCCCAGATGGCACAATCTGTGCATGGAACACGACGGCCAACTCACGCTCTACCAGGCCGTCGCGGACCAGCTCAAGGAAGCGCACAGAAGGGTGCGCGCACTGCAAGTCCCGGAGGGCGTACGGATGGCGCTGACCCGGAAGCTGCTGGTCATTACGGCCGCGGCCAAGCACGATCTCGCCGACGCGGCAAGGCGGCTGGAGCTGTTCATGGCGGATCTCGACGAGGGGCGAATCCCCGGCGAGGAACGCTGAACGGCCCAATGCGGTCGAGTCCGTTGCGGCACAAGGGTGATAAGCCCGTTTCGTGTTTGATTTGCGGTATACATCTGCCTAACGTGCGAAAAAGCCTGGACACTTTCGTTCCAGCAATGTCTCCGAAGGGGAAGACGTGAACAAGGCGCAGCTCGTAGAAGCGATTGCCGACAAGGTCGGCGGCCGTCAGAACGCCGCCGAGGCGGTCGACGCGGTTCTGGACGCCATCGTCCGCGCGGTCGTCGCGGGGGACCGGGTCTCGGTCACCGGCTTCGGTTCGTTCGAGAAGGTCGACCGCCCGGCGCGGTACGCCCGCAACCCCCAGACGGGCGAGCGGGTCCGGGTCAAGAAGACCTCCGTCCCGCGCTTCCGTGCGGGCCAGGGTTTCAAGGACCTGGTGAGCGGCTCGAAGAAGCTCCCCAAGAACGACGTCGCGGTCAAGAAGGCGCCCAAGGGCAGCCTGAGCGGCACCGCTTCGGCGACGGTCAAGAAGGCGGCGGCGAAGAAGGCCGCCCCGGCGAAGAAGGCCACCGCCGCCGCGAAGAAGGCCGCGCCGGCGAAGAAGGCGGCCACCGCCAAGACCGCCGCCGCCAAGAAGACGACGGCCAAGAAGGCCACCGCGAAGAAGGCCGTCGCCAAGAAGGCCCCGGCGAAGAAGGCCCCGGCCAAGAAGTCGGCCGCTCGCAAGACCACCGCGAAGAAGACGGCGGCCAGCTAGGCGCGGGACTGACGGCGGTACTCACGCGTCGGGCCGGACTTCCACCCCTTGTGGAGTCCGGCCCGCGGTGTGTCCAGGGGCTCTCAGAACGTCTGGAGCGTCACCAGGGTGATGTGCGGGGCCTCGCCGGTCCCCCGCGTCTCGATGCGCACCCGCTGGCCCACCCTCAGCAGCCGCAGGCCGCCCGCGTCGAACGCCTCCGCGCCGAAGGGGAGCGGGGTGCCGTCGTCCAGGAGGACCTGGCCGGTGCGGGTCTCGGGGTCGTAGGTGTAAGCCGTCGCCTGCATGGGGGCAGCCTACTGGCCGGGCTCACTGGCCGGGGGTCAGGAGGCGGGTGGTCGCGGTGGTGGTGCGCGGGCCGACGCCCAGGGTGAGGGCCGCGCGCAGGTCCTCGCCGGTGTCGACGTCCTGGCGGACCGAGTCGACGGCGGGCAGGAGGAGTTCGGCCGCTCCCGAGGCGCGGTGCAGAAGGCGGGAATCCGGGCCGAATGCGGGGAGCAGGGGATGTTCCGGAGCCGCGGCGAGCAAAGTCGTGCCGAGCCCCGCGGCATCCGGCAGGAATGCGCGGGGGAATTCAGCGGCGGCGTCCAGGACCCGCGTCAATTCACCGGGCCGCAAAGCCGGGAGATCGGCGTTCAGAGCCGCGAGAGCCGTTTTCGGGCGCACAGCGCGTACGGCGCTCTCCCCGTGCGCCAGAGCCGCGTTCAGGCCCGCGCGCGGGGTGTCGGGGACGATCCGGGCGCCCAGCGCCCCGAGTTCGCGCCCGGCCAGCGGGTCGTCCGTGACGACCGCCACATCCCGTACGGCCGCCGAGGCCAGCGCCGCGGCCACCGTGTCCTGCGCGAAGGCCAGCGCGAGAGCCGGCCGCACCCCGTCGCCGGCCGTGTCCGACAGCCTGCTCTTGGCCCGCGCGAGGGGTTTCAGGGGGATGACCAACGTCCACTGCACCGGCTTACCGTCCCTTGCTCGTCGCGGTCATTGTCACCCGGCTGCAACCTTGCCCATCTGGCGGTTCTTCCTTCGGGGCGTACGGTGTTCTCGACAGACCGGCCTGCCGGGGCCACACTTGTGCGGCTCCCGGCCGCCGGAACGACTTGGAACAGGCCCTGGGAAGTCCTGGCTCCTGGAGGAAGAGGTAGGTGTCCGCGTGCCCCGCCGCAGAATCGGCTTCTGGTACCGCTTCGCCGCGGTGATCTGCAAACCACTGCTGGTGCCTCTCCTCAAGCGGGACTGGCGCGGAATGGAGCACATTCCGGCCGAGGGCGGATTTATCACCGCGGTGAACCACAATTCCTACGTCGATCCCTTCGCGTACGCGCACTTCCAGTACAACAGCGGACGTATGCCGCGATTCCTGGCGAAGAGCGCCCTTTTCAAGAAGGGAATCGTCGGCGCCTGGATGCGGAACACGGGCCAGGTCCCCGTCTACCGCGAGTCCACCGACGCCCTCAGCGCCTTCCGGGGCGCCGTGGACGCCGTGGAACGCGGCGAGTGCGTGGTGTTCTACCCCGAGGGCACGCTCACCCGCGACCCCGACGGCTGGCCCATGACCGGCAAGACCGGCGCCGCGCGCGTGGCACTGGAGACGCGCTGCCCCGTCGTGCCGATCGCGCAGTGGGGCGTCAACGAACTGCTGCCGCCGTACGCGAAGAAGCCCGAGCTGTTCCCGCGCAAGACCCATCACGTGCTCGCCGGGCCGCCGTTGGACCTCTCGGCGTACTACGGCAAGGAGATGACCCCCGACCTCCTCAAGGAGGTCACCGAGGTCATCATGGCCGCCGTCACGCGCCAACTGGAGGAGATCCGGGGCGAGAAGGCGCCCGAGACGCCGTACGATCCGCGCCGGGAGCGGATCGAGCAGCGGCGCCGTACCGAGGCGCAGCACGGCCACGAAGGAGAGATCGGCAAGTGAGCGAGCCCGTCAAGGCGGCAGTCCTCAGCGCAGGTTCATGGGGGACGGCGTTCGCCGTGGTCCTCGCGGACGCGGGCTGCGAGGTCACGTTGTGGGCGCGGCGCCCCGAGGTCGCCGACGCCATCAACTCGGCGCGGCAGAACCCCGATTACTTCCCCGGCCTCGAACTCCCCACGCGGGTACGGGCGACGACCGACCCCGCCGAGGCCATGGCCGGCGCCGACTTCACCGTCCTGTCGGTGCCCTCGCAGACGCTGCGCGCCAACTTGGCCGCCTGGACGCCCCTGTTGGCGCCCGACACGGTCCTCGTCTCCCTCATGAAGGGCGTCGAACTCGGCACGACCATGCGGATGAGCGAGGTCATCCAGGACGTCACCAAGGTCGCCGCCGAGCGCATCGCCGTCGTCACCGGGCCCAACCTCGCGCGCGAGATCGCCTCCCGGATGCCGGCCGCCGCCGTCGTCGCCGCCACCGACGAGGCCGTCGCCCAGCGCCTCCAACTCGCCTGCCACACACCGTACTTCCGGCCCTACACCAACACGGACGTGGTCGGCTGCGAACTCGGCGGCGCCGTCAAGAACGTCATCGGCCTCGCGGTCGGCATCGCCGACGGCATGGGACTCGGCGACAACGCCAAGGGCTCGCTCATCACGCGCGGCCTCGCGGAGACGACACGCCTCGGCCTCGCCATGGGCGCCGACCCGCTGACCTTCGCCGGGCTCGCGGGCCTCGGCGACCTCGTCGCCACCTGCTCATCGCCGCTCTCCCGCAACCACACCTTCGGCACCAACCTCGGCAAGGGCATGACCCTCCAGGAGACGATCGCGGTCACCAAGCAGACCGCCGAGGGCGTCAAGTCCTGCCAGTCCGTCCTCGACCTCGCCCACCGCCACGGCGTCGACATGCCCATCACGGAGACGGTCGTCGACATCGTCCACGAGGCGAAGCCGCCGGTGGTCGCGCTGAAGGAACTGATGTCCCGCAGCGCGAAGCCGGAACGCCGCTAGACGCGGCGGGAGTTCGGAGGGGTGCGGTGCGACGTACCGCGAACGGTCCGCGACGCTCAGCGACCGCGGGGTGGTGGACGCTGACTCGTGGACTACCAGCGGGTACTCTCGTCGCGATATGAGCACCGAGAACCTTCCCCAGAGCCCCCAGTCGCAGCCCGCGCGCAAGCCGCGTGTGGCCGTCGTGTTCGGCGGGCGCAGTTCCGAGCACGGGATCTCCGTGGTGACCGCGGGCGCCGTGCTGCGGGCGGTCGACCGGGACAAGTACGACGTGCTGCCGATCGGCATCACCCGGGAGGGCCGCTGGATGCTCACGGCGGACGCGCCGGAGCGGATGGCGATCGAGGAGCGCCGTACGCCCGAGGTCGCCGACCTCGCGGAGGGCGGCGACGGCGGTGTGGTGCTCCCGCTGGACCCCGCCAACCGTGAAGTCGTCTACAGCGAACCGGGATCCGTGCCGAAGGCGCTCGGCGAGGTCGACGTCGTCTTCCCGGTGCTGCACGGCCCCTACGGCGAGGACGGCACGCTCCAGGGGATGCTGGAGCTGTCCGGTGTGCCGTACGTCGGCTCCGGGGTGCTCGCGTCCGCCGTCGGCCAGGACAAGGAGTACATGAAGCGCGTCTTCACCTCCTTCGGCCTCGCCGTCGGCCCCTACCTGGTGGTCCGGCCCCGCGAGTGGGCGCAGGACGAGTCCGGGGCCCGCAAGCGGATCGCCGGGTTCGCGGCGGACCACGGCTGGCCGCTGTTCGTGAAGCCCGCCCGGGCCGGCTCCTCCATCGGCATCACGAAGGTCGACGACGCCTCCGGGCTGGACGAGGCCATCGCCGAGGCGCAGCGCCACGACCCGAAGATCCTGATCGAGGCCGCCGTCAAGGGCCGCGAGATCGAGTGCGGCGTCCTGGAGTTCGAGGACGGCCCCCGCGCCTCGGTCCCCGCCGAGATCCCGTCCGCGCACGCCTACTACGACTTCGAGTCCAAGTACATCGACTCGGTCCCCGGCATCGTCCCGGCCCCCCTGACCCCCGAACAGACCGCCGAGGTCCGCGAGCTGGCCGTCCAGGCCTTCGACGCGGCGTCCTGCGAGGGCCTGGTCCGCGCCGACTTCTTCCTCACCGAGGACGGCGAGTTCGTCATCAACGAGATCAACACGATGCCCGGCTTCACACCGATCTCCATGTACCCGAAGATGTGGGAGGAGACGGGCGTCGCCTACGGCGAGCTGGTGGACCGCCTGATCCAGGCGGCCCTGCGCCGCTCCACCGGGCTGCGCTAGTCGGCGATCCCCTCGGGCACCGTCTTCTTGATGGCCGGTGCCAGGTCGATCGTCGGCGACATCCCTTCCGCCGCCCGCGACTTGGGCAGCGTCACCTCGATGTACACCACCCGCAGCGCGCTCGTGAGGCGGATCGAGCCGTCGTCCTGCTTCTCGACCAGCCAGCCGACCCCGTCGGCCTCTCCGGCGTCCGCGTTCTGGGCGTCCATCTTCGGCGGCTTCACGACACCGCACCGCAGTATGATCGCCGGGTCTCCCCAGCCCGCGGTCAGCGGTGACGCGGGCTCGGGGTCCCGGCGCCGCAGTCCGTCCACCGTCGCCGGCAGCGCGGCGTCCAGCTTCCCGCAGATCTCCGCGGCTTTCGCGGACGGACTGGGAACCACGATCGACGCGCTGTCGTCTGCCGATGAGCAGCCGGCGGCGGCACACAGCACGACGAGGGCGGACAGACCACTGAGCCGGTGACGGAAGAAGTTCACCGGCCAAGGGTAGACGGGGGCTACAGATGGACGACGGGGCAGGTCAGGGTCCGGGTGATCCCCTCCACCTGCTGCACCTTGGCGACCACCATCCGCCCGAGGTCGTCGACCGTGTCCGCCTGGGCCCGCACGATCACGTCGTACGGCCCCGTCACGTCCTCGGCCTGGACGACGCCAGGGATCGCTCCGATCGTCTCGGCGACGGTCGACGCCTTGCCGACCTCCGTCTGGATCAGGATGTACGCCTGTACCACGGAACCTCCAGGGCGGCCACGAGGATCATGTGGGGAAAAGGAACGCCACGGTATCGCGTCGCCGCGTGCCGGGGGGAGACCCACGGCCCCCGCGCCGGGGCGCCGGCGGGACAGACGTTGACGGCTGACTCGACCGTATCGAGGACACTGGTCCCGCGCGACCGGGCGCGGGCAGGCACAGAAGGGGCTCCAGGGCGATGAAGGGCACTGTCGGCGAGCTGGGCGAGTTCGGGCTCATCCGTGAGCTCACCTCCCGGCTCACCACCACCCCGGCGGTCCGCGTCGGCCCGGGGGACGACGCCGCGGTGGTCGCCGCGCCCGACCGCAGGGTCGTGGCCAGCACGGACATCCTGCTGGAGGGCCGGCACTTCCGCCGCGACTGGTCCACCGCCTACGACGTGGGCCGCAAGGCCGCCGCCCAGAACCTCGCCGACATCGCCGCGATGGGCGCCGTACCGACCGCGCTGCTGCTCGGCCTCGTCGTCCCGGCGGAACTCCCGGTGACCTGGCCGACCGAGCTGATGGACGGACTGCGCGACGAGTGCCAGGTCGCGGGCGCCTCCGTGGTCGGCGGGGACGTCGTACGCGGCGACACGATCATGGTGTCGATCACCGCGCTCGGCGACCTGCGCGGCCAGGAGCCGATCACCCGGGGCGGCGCGAAACCCGGCGACCTGGTCGCCGTGACGGGCTGGCTGGGCTGGTCGGCGGCCGGGTACGCGGTCCTCGCGCGGGGCTTCCGCTCGCCGCGCGCCTTCGTGGAGGCCCACCGCCGCCCGGAACCGCCCTACCACGCGGGCCCGGCGGCGGCCCGGCTCGGCGCGACCGCGATGTGCGACGTCAGCGACGGCCTGATCGCCGACCTCGGACACATCGCGGAGGCCAGCAAGGTCCGCATCGACATCCGCTCCGAGTCCATCGACATCCCCACGCAGATGAACGACATCGGCCACGCGGTCGGCGTCGACCCCATCCAGTGGGTGCTGACCGGCGGAGAGGACCACGCGATCGTCGCGACGTTCCCGCCGGACGTGAAACTCCCCGCCCGCTGGAAGGTCATCGGCGAGGTGCTGGGCCCCTCCGCGCTGCCCCAGGTGACCGTCGACGGCGCGCCCTGGACCCGGCAGGGCGGCTGGGACCACTTCGGGGACGTCGAGTGATCCCCCGCGTCCTGACCGTCGCCGGCTCCGACTCCGGCGGCGGCGCCGGCATCCAGGCCGACCTGAAGACGATGCTCGCGCTCGGCGTGCACGGCATGAGCGTCGTGACCGCCGTCACCGCGCAGAACTCCCTCGGCGTGCAAGGCGCCTGGGAACTCCCCGCCGAGGCCGTGCGCGCCCAGTACCGCAGCGTCGTCGACGACATTGGCGTCCAGGCGGTCAAGACCGGCATGCTGTCCTCGGCCGGACTCGTCGAGACGGTCGCCGAGCTGCTCGCCACGACCGACGCGCCCGTCGTCGTCGACCCGGTCGGCGTCTCCAAGCACGGCGACTCCCTCCTCGCCGCCTCGGCCCTCGACGCCGTACGCCACCGGCTCCTCCCGGCGGCCACGCTCGCCACCCCCAACCTCGACGAAGTGCTCCAGATCACCGGCGTACGCGTCGAGACGGAGGCGGGGATGCGGGAGGCCGCGGCGGCCGTGCTGGCGTACGGGCCGCGGTGGGCGCTGATCAAGGGCGGGCACCTGCCCGGGGACGCCGTGGACCTGCTGACGGACGGGAGCGAGGAGCACTGGCTGCGCGCCCCCCGGTACGACAACCGCCACACCCACGGGACGGGGTGCACGCTGGCGTCGGCGGTCGCGTCGGGGCTGGCGAAGGGGCTGGCCGTACCGGAGGCGGTGACGGCGGCCAAGAGGTACGTCACCGGGGCGATCCGCGGCGGGTTCGCGCTCGGCGCGGGGATCGGGCCGGTGGATCACGGCTGGCGGATCAGGACGTAGACGTGCAAAAAGCCGATCCACCGCGAGGTGGATCGGCTCTATGCGGGCGGACCAGCAGTGGCCACGCGCTCAGCGGCGAAGCGTCAGCGCGAAACCTTGCCGGCCTTGATGCACGAGGTGCAGGCGTTCACGCGCTTCGGCGTCCCGCTGACCACGGTACGGACGCGCTGGATGTTCGGGTTCCAGCGACGGGACGTACGGCGGTGCGAGTGCGAGATGTTGTTGCCGAAGCCCGGACCCTTGCCGCAGACGTCGCAGTTAGCAGCCACCGGTCACTCCAAAGACTTCAGATGCACTTACGGATGATCCCGGCATGCCGGGATCGAGATCGAGGATCTGGAAGTGGCGGTGCCGGGGGGAATGGCCCGATCGGGATCGGGCAACCGGAGCAGCATACAACGACCGCTCCCGTTGAACGAAACTACCACGATCGGTCTACGCTGCGTCCAATCCAGCAGCTCAGGGAGGCGCAGGTGGCGCAGGTGCCGCAGACATTCCTCGATGCTCTCGCGGTGCGCACCTGGTGCGGCCTCGCGCTGGCCGCCCTCGGCGGGGCCCGCGAGGAGATCGACGCGATCAACGTCTACCCCGTCGCGGACGGCGACACCGGCACCAACCTGTACCTGACGCTCGAATCGGCGGCGACCGCCGTGGAGGCCGTGTTCGCGGCCCACGAACCCGGCGCGCCCTCCCTCGCCGACGCCGCGCACGCGATGGCGCACGGCGCGCTCATAGGCGCGCGCGGGAACTCCGGCACGATCCTCGCCCAGCTCCTGCGCGGCATGTCCCAGGTCCTCGCCGCCGACGGTGACGCCCCTCACACGGACGGCCCCGGCCTCGCCCTCGCCCTGAGCAGCGCCGCCGCCCTCGCCCGCCAGGCCGTCGCCCACCCCGTCGAGGGCACCGTCCTGACCGTCGCCACGGCCGCCGCCGACGCCGCCTCCGAGGCCGCCGGCGACTGCGGCTCCGTCGCCCGCGCGGCCTACCGGGGCGCCTGCACGGCCCTGGCGGCCACCCCGGACCAGCTCGCCGTCCTCCAGGACGCGGGCGTCGTCGACGCGGGCGGACGGGGGCTGGTGGCGGTGCTGGGGGCGCTGGTGGAGACGTTCACGGGCGAGACGCCCTCGCGCGGGGGGCTGGACGGGGGCACGCGCGGGCGCGCAGGTGCCGTCGGCGTGACGAGTGTCGGGATCGGGGTTCCCGCGCGCGTGCGGGACGAGGGCGAGAGCTGTGCCGAGGGGGACGGGCCCGCCTTCGAGGTCATCTACCTCCTGGAGGCCGGGGACGCGGCCGTGGCCCGCCTCAGGACGCGGCTGGACGCGCTGGGGGACTCCCTGGTCGTCGTCGGCGGGGACGGGCTGTGGAACGTCCACGTGCACGTCGACGACGCCGGGGCCGCCGTCGAGGCCGGGGTCGAGGCGGGACGGCCGTACCGGATCCGCATCACGCACTTCGGCACCGGGGACGCGCACACCGCGCGCGGGGAGCGGGCGCCCCGCGAACGCGTCCAGCGCGCCGTGGTGGCCGTCGTGCCGGGGGAGGGGCTCGCGGGGCTGTACGCGCAGGCGGGGGCGACGACCGTGCTGGCCAGGCCGGGGGAGCCGCCCGCGAGCGGGGAACTGGTCGAGGCCGTCCGGCGCGCACACGCGCGCGAGGTCGTGCTCCTGCCCAACGACGCCGACCTGCGCCACACGGCCGCCGCAGCCGCCGAGCAGTCCCGCACGGAGGGCATCCGGGTCGCCCTCATCCCGACCCGCTCGGCGGTCCAGGGCATTGCCGCGCTCGCCGTCCACGAACCCGACCGGCGCTTCGACGAGGACGTCGTCTCCATGACCTCCGCCGCCGGCGCCACCCGCTACGCCGAGGTCACCGTCGCCGAACGCCAGTCCTGGACGATGGCCGGGATCTGCCAGGCCGGCGACGTCCTCGGCCTCGTCGACGGGGATGTCGCCGTCATCGGCACGGACGTCACCGACACCGCGCGGGGGGTCCTCGACCGGATGCTCTCGGCGGGCGGCGAACTCGTCACCCTCGTCCTCGGCGACGACGCCCCCGACACGATCGCCGACCAGCTCCAGGCGCGCGTACGGGAGGCGTACCTGGCGGTGGACACGGTGGTGTACCGGGGTGGCCGCCAGGGTTCGCTGCTGCTGATCGGCGTCGAGTAAGAGGCTCAGCTAAGAGGCTTTCAGGTAAGAGGCTTTCAGCGGGGAGGCTCAGCTCCCTTCGCGCACCCCCTGGAGCAACTGCTCCGCCTCCGTACGACGGGACGCCGCCGTATCGTCGTCCGGCGCGGGACCGTACGCGGCCAGCACCCCCCGCGCGCGGGCGGCGGCGTCCTGCGGGCGCCCCAGGTCCGCCTCCAGCCAGCCGGCGGCCAGCTCGGCGGACGTGCGCGCGTGCAGGGCGTCGTCCGCGAGGGACGCGAAGACGGCGACCGCGTCGGAGATCTGCGCGAGGGCCTCCTCCAGGGCCGCGCGGATCGAGTCGTCGTCGGCGTCCTCGGCGGCCGAGCGGGCCAGCAGGTCCCCGAACTGGCGGTGCGTGTGGCCCAGTTCCACGACCATCCGGCGGCGCTGCTCCTCGTCGTCCGCCGGGTCGAGGGCGTCCAGCGCGTCCGCGCACTCCGTGACCGCCGCCGTCATCAGCTCGCGCGCGCTGCCGACGCCGTCGTCCGTGCGCAGCGCCAGCCACGCGCGGGCGCGCAGGGCCCGCACCAGGCCGTGCACGTTCCCGAGGTCCCGCCACAGCTCACCCGCGCGCGCGTACGCCTGATCGGCCTCCGGGAGCAGCTCCGCCTGGCTCAGCGACTCCGCCGCCAGGTGCGCCAGCGTCGCGTGGTCGTGCTGCTCCGGCCAGTGCCGGGCGATCTCGGCGGCCTGGAGCCGGCGCTCGGCCGCCGCCCGGTGCTCGCCGAGCTCGCTCAGGCAGTCGCCGAGCCACCACTTCGTCTGGACGACCGTCCCGTCCCCGTGCGTCTCGGCGGTCAGGTCCGCGAGCGCCGACTCCAGCACCTCGGCGGCCTCCGCCCACCGGCCCTGCCGGACCAGGTGACCGCCCAGCTGGTGCCGGGCCCACGCGCCGAACGTCGGGCCCTCGCCGGCCTCGTCGGCCCAGTGCGCGGCCTCCAGGGCGTGCTCGGCGGCCTCCTCGGCCTCTCCCCGGCCCCCGACGACCTCCGCGAGCTGGAGATGCAGCTGGGCCCGTCCCACGGGCTCCAGGACCGGCCCACCGTGCTCCAGGGCCGCCCGCAGCGCCCGCTCGGCCTGCGTCATGTCGCCCAGGTGGTGCGCGAGGGACGCGAGCCGCGCCTCGTACTCCACCGCGAACCACGGCAGCCCGGCCGCCACGAACTCCGCCGACGCGCGCGCGAACAGCTGCGCCGCCCCCTCCGGGTCCCCGCCCAGGGCCGCCAGCTCGGCGAGCATCGCATGGGCCTCCGCCACGCGCGCGTGCAGCCGTACGTCGTCCCCCGCACGCCCGCCGACCAGCGCGAGCACCTCCCGCACGGCCGCCTCGGCGACCGGGAACACCTCGTCCCCGGCGCCCTCCTCGTGCGCGCACCGCATCAGGATCCGCGCCCTGCTCATCAGCACCCCGGCCACCTGCCGCACCCCGGTGCCGCCCTCGGCGTACAGAGCCAGCACCCGGTCGTAGGGCTCCTCGACGGCCGCGAGGGCCTCCTCGACGTCACCGGCGAGCGCCCGCACGTACGCCCCGCGCGCGCGGGCCGCCAGGGACTCGCCCGGGTCGTCCGCCTCCGCGTACCAGCGGGCCGCCTCCTCGAAGGACTCCAGCCCCTCGGCGCCGCGCGCCATGCCCTCGTGCTCGGCCAGCTCCGCGCGGTCGCGGGGCGCCAGCTCGGCGTCCCCGGCGGCCTCGCCGACCGCCACCCACGCCTCCACCGCGTGCGGCTGGAGCGTGTCCGACTGGCGGCGGGCCTCAGCGAGCAGCGCCGCGAGATCCGGCTCACCTTCCGGCGCCGCCCGCTCGGCCACGCGCGGCGCGGGCACCGGCGCCGACACCGGCGGGCGCGCGCCGCGCACCCCCAGCGGCAGCCGGTCCGCCAGCGGCTCCTGCGCCATCCGCGCGCGGGCCCGGTCCGACACGTGCGTACTGCCGTTGCGGGCGTCGAACTCGCCGGCCAGCCGCAGCGCCTCCGCGCGCGCGTGGGACGCCAGCTCCGCCGCCGTCCACTCCCGGCCCGCCGGACCCGGCACCTGCTGCCCGCCCAGACCGAGACCGGCCAGCCGGTCCGTCAGGAGGGTCACCACGCTCAGGAAGTCCAGCTTGCTGCGCGGATGACCGTCGTCCGTGAAGTACGCGGGACGCTCCGCCAGCAGCTCCAGCGCGCGCGCCTCGTTGCCGGTCAGCGCGCAGAACTCGACATGGTCCGCGTACGCGCCCCGCATCGACTCCATCGACCGCACCAGCCGGAAACCCCGCAGGTGGTTCGCCCGCGCCTCGTCCAGCCTGCCCAGGCGCAGCAGCGGCACCAGCGACGACGCCAGGACCGTGTGCGGCTCGTGCGCGCACGTGTACTCGCCGTCCAGGACCGGCGCCCACAGCCGCAGCGCCTCCTCGTCGCGCCCGCACTCCGCACGCCACCAGCCCTGCCCGTGCAGCTCGCACGCGTGACAGTCCGCCATCTGGTCGCGGTCCGCCGCCATCCACGCCGTGAACGCCCGCTCCGCGCGCGCCAGATCACCGATGTGCGCGGCGACACTGAACTCCGCGCTGCGCACCGCCCGCTCCGAGTGCCCCGCCAGCCGGTAGCGGTGCTCCATCTCGCCGAGCCACTTCTCCACCGACGCCAGCGGGATGTGCGGCTGGTCCAGCATCCCCGCCGACATCCACTTGAAGACCCAGTGCAGCGAATGCGCCTCGTACTCGTCGAAGTCCTCCGGACGCTCGTCCCACATGCGCAGCAGCCGCGCGAACGGGACGAACATCTTCGCCTTCTCGGAGCTGTAGTTGTAGACCTTCAGCTGATGCCCGAGCGCCTCCACCACCGCCAGCGGGATCCCCAGCTTCTCCGCCTCGCCCAGCAGGTGCTCCGCGCGCGCGTTGCGCGCCGGGCCCTCCGGCTCCTCGCCGTTCAGCGCCATCGCGTGGCGCAGCGCGTCGAAGTCCTCGATCTCACTCATTCCTGCCACCCTCACCCTGCGTCGCCCACTCCAGCAGACCGATGAACGACCGGTTCAGCAAGGCCGAATCCGCCGGCCGCAGCGGACGCTGCGCCATCAGCAGCGCCTGCCCGTACAACGACTCCGTCGCCGTCCCGATCAGCTCCGGGTCCGTCAGGGAACTGATCCGCCGGATCAGCGCGTTGTGATGGTTGAGCACCAGCCGCGCGCGCGGAGCACCGCCGCGCAGCGAACCCAGGATGCCCGCCCACAGGTCGTCCGCCTGCTCCTCGGCGTCCGCGCGCGCCTGCTCGTGCCGCGCCTGCCGGTCGTCCAGATGCAGCGCCGGCACCGACAGCGGATGGAACGCCCGCAGCACCACGTCGCACCCCAGCGGGTCCAGCGTCGCCCGCGCCGCCGCCAGGAACCCCGCCAGCGCCAGCTCCTCCGCCGTGTCCACGGCGTCCAGATGAGCCGTCACCGTGTCCGCGTCCAGCTCCGCCACCGGCGTGCCCGGACGCACCGACGGCAGCGCCTCGACCAGCTCGCTGTCGTACGTGTAACCGCCGTTGATCACACCGATGCCCTGCGCCGAGGCGATCGGGGCGACCTGGCGGTACTCCTCGACCGTGCGCGTGAAGTGCACCACCGGGTGGCGCTGCGCGAACTCCTCCAGCGACAGGCGGCCGTCCGTCGTCTCGAACGGCAGCCACGGCAGCATCGTCCGCAGCATCTCCGGGTCGTGCCGCGCCAGCGACTTCACGCCCAGGTGATGCACCGCCAAGAACGCCGACAGCCGCTCCGGATCACCCGCCGCGAGACCCGTCAGCCACGCCCTGATCCGCTCCCCGAGCGCCTCCCGGACGGCCGCCAGCGTCTCGTCCTCGTACAGCGCCTCGCGCGACGCCGTGGGCCGCAGCGAGTCCGTGTCCAGGACACAGCGCACGAAGAACGCCCAGTCCGGCAGCAGCTGTTCGGCCCGCTCCGTCAGCAGCATCCCCTTCAGGTGCACCCGGTGCGTCGCCCGCTGCGCCGGGGACACCGCCGCCGGCAGCACGTACGCCACGCCCCGGATGCCCGCCAGCGGCACCGACAGCTCGATCGAGTCCAGCGGCGTGAACCCGAACAGGCCGTGACAGTGCCGCGCCAGCGCCACCCGCCGGTTCGCCGGGGACGGGTACGCGCGGTCCCAGGGCGCCGGCAGGTCCGTGACCGCCTCCTCGCCCACCCGCACGTCGTACGGCAGCAGCGAGCCGAAGTCCTTCGCCAGCGCCAGCACGCGCGCCTCGGACAGCCACTCGGCCGCGCCCGCGCGCGCCTGGAGGTACACCGTCGTCCCCGGCTCGGGGCGCGCCTCGTCCGGGAGCGTGCGCACGGAGTACGAGCCGTCGTCGCGCGCCGTCCACTCCACCGGACGCGCCCCCGGCGTACGCGCGCTCCGGGAGACGACCCGGATGCGCTCGGCGACCACGAAACAGGCCAGCAGGCCGATCCCGAACTGGCCGAGGAAGTCCGAACGCGCCTCCTGGAGACCGTCGGAACGCTTCGAGCTGCGCCCGATCGTCGCCAGCAGGCTGTGCACGTCGGACTCGGTCAGGCCGATGCCGGAGTCCTCCACGCGCAGGCCGGAACCGTCCGCGAACAGGCGCACCCGCGCGGGAGCGTCCGGGTCCTGCGCGCGGCGCGCGGTGATCGCGTCCACCGCGTTCTGGAGCAGTTCGCGCAGGTAGACCTTCGGACTGGAGTAGAGGTGATGGGAGAGCAGGTCCACCAGACCACGCAGGTCGACCTGGAACGTGTGAGGTGACTGGGATGCCTGGGATGACTTCGAGGTCTGGGAGTCCATCGTCGCTGCGCCGTTGGGGGGTGAGCGTCGGCGCGGGGTCGGGCGGTCCCGGACTGGGGCGGTGACCGCGGAAGGGATGGCGTGAGGCGCGACATACTAGGGCCCAAGCGACGCGGCTGACCAGGGGTTTCAGGACATGTCTAGGGGATTGTCAGTGGCGTGGTGTGCAATGGATCTCGTGCCCGCACTGGAAGAACCGCTCAAAAAAGTGCTCGGCCCCGCCACCGCGAAGGTGATGGCCGAGCACCTCGGCCTGCACACGGTCGGCGACCTCCTGCACCACTATCCGCGCAGATACGAGGAGCGCGGACAGCTCACCCACCTCGCCGACCTGCCCATGGACGAGCACGTGACGGTGGTCGCGATGGTCGCCGACGCCCGGCTGCACACGTTCGCTTCCTCCAAAGCCCCCCGGGGCAAGGGACAACGACTGGAAGTCACCATCACCGACGGCAGCGGGCGCCTCCAGCTCGTCTTCTTCGGCAACGGCGTGCACAAACCCCACAAGGACCTCCTCCCCGGCACCCGCGCGATGTTCTCCGGCAAGGTGTCCGTCTTCAACCGCCGCCTCCAGCTCGCGCACCCCGCCTACCAGCTCCTCAAGGGCGGCGACAGCGAGGCGGGCGAGTCGGTGGAGACCTGGGCGGGCGCCCTGATCCCGCTCTACCCCGCCACCGCCAAACTGGAGTCCTGGAAACTCGCGAAGGCGATCCAGACGGTCCTGCCCACGGCCCAGGAAGCCCTCGACCCCCTCCCCGCCTCCCTCCGCGAGGGCCGCGGCCTCGTCTCCCTCCCCGAGGCCCTCCTCAAGATCCACCGCCCCCACACCAAGGCGGACATCGCCGACGCCCGCGCCCGCCTCAAGTGGGACGAGGCGTTCGTCCTCCAAGTAGCCCTCGCCCGCCGCCGCCACGCCGACACCCAACTCCCCGCCGTCCCCCGCGTCCCGTCCCCCGACGGCCTCCTCACCGCCTTCGACGACCGCCTCCCCTTCACCCTCACCGACGGCCAGCAGAAGGTCTCCCGCGAGATCTTCGACGACCTCGCGACCAGCCACCCGATGCACCGGCTCCTTCAGGGGGAGGTCGGTTCGGGGAAGGCCCAACCGCTCGACGCCCAGGTGCTCACCCCCACCGGATTCCGGCGGATGGGGGATCTGGCCGTGGGGGACGAGGTCATCGTGCCGGAGGGGGAGATCGCGCTTGTCGACGGTGTCTTCCCTCAGGGGGAGCGGCCTGTCTGGCGTCTGGTTCTCTCCGACGGAAGCTCTGTGGAGTGCGACGACGAGCATCTGTGGATCGTCGGTACGAGCTGTGGATGGCACCGGGGCCAGCCTCCCAAGGTGATGACGACTCGGGAGATCCGTCTGGACACGTTCAAAGCGAACGGGTCCTCGAAGTGGTACATCCCGGCAGCGACCCCCGTCGATCTCGGAGGTGACGCCGGGCTGCCGTTGGATCCGTATCTTTTCGGACTCCTCCTCGGCGACGGCTCGTTCCGCCACAACCTGCGCCTGTCCACAATCGATGACGAGATCCGCGAGGCCGCCGCAGCCGCGGTGGCGCCGGAATGCCGACTGGTGCCGGTGAGAGGGTCCCGCTGCGACTACACGATCCAGCTCGCACAACGTGCCGGCGGAGTCCGTAATCCGGTGATCCAGATCCTGCGGGATCTGAAGCTCTGGGGTGAGACGTCGCACGGCAAGTTCGTCCCCGAAGACTTCAAGAACACGTCGGTCAAGAACCGGCTCGCTCTGCTGCAAGGGCTGCTGGACACGGACGGCACAGTCAACGCCGATGGTATGAGCATCTCGTTCTGTTCCGCCTCGCGCAGGCTCGCGGACGATGTCGCCTGGCTCGCACGCTCCCTGGGCGGTCGCGCCCGCGTTCTGCCCAAGAAGGCCGCTTTCAACGTATCGGTGGCTCTTCCGGACGAGCACGCCCCGTTCCGTCTGGCCCGCAAAGCCGCCCGTGTCCATCCCCGGCCGACGTACAACACTTTCCGGCGCGGCATCCGAGCGGTCGAATACGTGGGCTGCAAACCGGTCCAGTGCATCAGCGTCGCTCACCCCAGCCACGCCTACATCACCGACAACTTCACCGTCACCCACAACACGATGGTCGCCCTGCGCGCCATGCTCGCCGTCGTCGACGCCGGGGGACAGGCCGCGATGCTCGCGCCCACCGAGGTGCTCGCCCAGCAGCATCACCGGTCCGTCGTCGAGATGATGGGGGACCTCGCCGAGGGCGGGATGCTGGGCGGGTCCGAGCGGGCCACCAAGGTGGTCGTGCTCACAGGGTCGATGGGAGCCGCCGCGCGCAGGCAGGCGCTGCTCGATCTCGTGACCGGCGAGGCCGGGATCGTCATCGGGACGCACGCGCTGATCGAGGACAAGGTGCAGTTCCATGATCTGGGACTGGTCGTGGTCGACGAGCAGCACCGCTTCGGGGTGGAGCAGCGGGACGCGCTCAGGGGGAAGGGGAAGCAGCCGCCGCATCTGCTCGTGATGACCGCGACGCCGATTCCCCGGACCGTGGCGATGACCGTGTTCGGGGACCTGGAGACGTCCGTACTCGACCAGTTGCCGGCCGGGCGCTCGCCGATCGCCACGCATGTCGTGCCCGCCGCCGACAAACCCCACTTCCTCACGCGCGCGTGGGAGCGGGTGCGCGAAGAGGTCGGCAAGGGGCATCAGGCGTACGTCGTCTGCCCCCGGATCGGGGACGAGGAGGACGCCAAGAAGGCGAAGAAGGAGGCGCCGGACGGCGACAAGCGCCCGCCGCTCGCCGTCCTCGACGTCGCCGACCAGCTGTCCAAGGGCGCGCTCGGCGGGCTCAGGGTCGAGGTCCTGCACGGCCGTATGCACCCCGACGACAAGGACGCGGTGATGCGGAGGTTCGCGGCGGGGGAGACGGACGTCCTGGTCGCGACCACCGTCATCGAGGTCGGCGTCAACGTCCCCAACGCCACCGCCATGGTGATCATGGACGCGGACCGCTTCGGCGTGTCCCAGCTCCACCAGCTCCGCGGCCGGGTGGGCCGGGGCGCGGCGGCGGGCCTCTGCCTCCTCGTCACGGACATGCCGGAGGCGAGCGCGGCCCGCCAGCGCCTCAACGCGGTCGCCTCGACGCTGGACGGCTTCGAACTGTCGCGGATCGACCTGGAGCAGCGGCGCGAGGGCGACGTCCTGGGGCAGGCCCAGTCGGGGGCGCGGACCTCCCTGAGGGTCCTGGAGGTCATCGAGGACGAGGAGGTCATCGCGGAGGCGCGGGAGGAGGCGACGGCGGTCGTCCTGGAAGACCCCGAACTCGAGAAGTACCCAGCCCTGCGAACGGCCCTGGACGCTCTCCTGGACAAGGAGAGGGAGCAGTACCTGGAGAAGGGTTGAGCCACACTGGACCTGTACTCGACCCCGTACCAAGGACCTGAAGATGACGCGCGTGATCGCCGGAGAAGCCGGCGGACGTCGACTGGCCGTACCCCCGGGAACCGGCACCCGACCCACCTCCGACCGCGCACGCGAAGCCCTCATGTCCACCTGGGAGTCCCTCCTCGGCGGCTCCCTGAGGGACGAACGGGTCCTCGACCTCTACGCGGGCTCGGGCGCGGTCGGCCTCGAAGCCCTCTCCCGGGGCGCGAGCCACACCCTCCTCGTCGAAGCCGACCCCAGAGCGGTCCGCACCATCCGCGAGAACGTGAGATCCCTCTCCCTCCCCGGCGCCGAAGTCCGCCAGGGCAAGGCCGAGCAGATCGTCCAGGCGCCCCCCGCCGCCCCCTACGACATCGCCTTCCTCGACCCCCCGTACGCCGTCACCGATCACGATCTTCGGGAGATCCTCCTCACACTCCGCACCGGACGCTGGCTCACACCGGACGCGATCGTCACCGTGGAGCGCAGCACCAGAGGCGGAGAATTCCACTGGCCGGAGGGGTTCGCACCGGTCAAGGCCCGTCGCTACGGCGAGGGAACGTTTTGGTACGGTCGCGCCGCCACGGGCGACAACGCCTCTACGTGCGAAGACGCACGATGACCGGACCGGAGAGCGAGGGATCACAAGTGCGCCGCGCCGTCTGTCCCGGGTCGTTCGACCCGATCACCAACGGACACCTCGACATCATCTCCCGCGCCTCCCGCCTCTACGACGAGGTGTACGTCGCGGTGATGATCAACAAATCGAAGCAGGGCCTCTTCGAGGTCGACGAGCGGATCGACCTGATCCGCCAGGTCACGGCCGAGTACGGCAACGTACGCGTGGAGTCCTTCCACGGCCTGCTGGTGGACTTCTGCAAGCAGCGGGAGATCCCGGCGATCGTCAAGGGCCTCAGAGCGGTCAGCGACTTCGACTACGAGCTCCAGATGGCGCAGATGAACATCGGCCTGTCCGGGGTGGAGACGCTGTTCGTGCCGACCAACCCGGCGTACAGCTTCCTGTCGTCCTCGCTCGTCAAGGAGGTCGCGACCTGGGGCGGCGACATCGCGCACCTGGTGCCGCCGATCGTCCTCGAAGCGCTCAACAAGCGCCTGCGCAAGGACTGATGGGGCACCGGGGGCTACAGTCGGCCCTGTCCGTCTCCAACACAGCGGTAGAGAGTGGCGAGCCTAGGTGGACGTGCAGAAGAAGCTCGACGAGATCGTCGCGGCGGTGTCCGGCGCGAGGTCGATGCCCATGTCGGCCTCGTGCGTGGTGAACCGCGCCGAGCTGCTCGCCCTGCTGGAGGAGGTGCGCGCGGCGCTGCCCGACTCCCTCGCCCAGGCGCAGGAGCTGATCGGCGACCGTGACCAGATGGTCGACCAGGCCCGCCAGGAGGCCGAGCGGATCATCTCCACCGCGCACGCCGAGCGCGGCTCGCTGATCTCCGGCACCGAGGTCGCCCGCCGCTCCCAGGCCGAGGCCGACCGCATCCTCGCGGAGGCCCGCCGGGAGGCGGAGGAGGTACGCGCCGAGGCCGACGAGTACGTCGACTCCAAGCTCGCCAACTTCGAGGTGGTCCTCACCAAGACCCTCGGCTCGGTCGGCCGGGGCCGCGAGAAGCTCCTCGGCACGGGCCCGGGCCTCGACGAGAACGGCTACGAGGACGAGGACGCCCCCGAGCGCAGCCACGACCCGGAGACCCTGCGCAAGGACGCCGACGCGTACGTCGACGTCAAGCTCGGCGCCTTCGAGGCGGTACTCGCCAAGACGCTGGAGGCGGTCGGCCGGGGCCGCGACAAGCTGCACGGCCGGATCGCCACCGACGACCTCAGCGCGCTCGCCGACGACACCTCCACCTTCCAGCACTCCTCGGACGCCGACTACCTCGCCGACCTCGCGGCCCTCTCCGACCGCGAGGAGTCCTCCCGCACCGGCTCGACCCCCCTCCCGGCGCAGGCCGAGCAGCCGGCCGCCGTCCACGGCTACGACCAGCAGCCCGCGTACGGCTACCAGGACGGCTACGGCGGCTACGAGCAGCCGTACGCGCAGCCGGACCCGTACGCCTACCAGCAGGCCGACCCGTACGCGGCGACCGCCTACCAGGGCTACGACCAGCAGCAGACGTACGACCCGCAGCAGACCCAGCAGCCGCAGCAGCACGCCCAGCAGGCGTACGCCCTCGACGAGACGAGCCTCTTCGACACCGGCATGATCACGCCGGAGCAGCTGAGGGCGTACGAGCAGGGGCGAGGGCTCTAACCAGGACCCGGATTGGGCTGTGGGCGAAAGCTCCAGTATCCTGGCTCTTCGGTCGCGTGCACGTCCGCGATCACCGCTGCCCCGAAGCACCGCTGGGCGGCGTCTCAGCTCGAAGAGATCGAAAGCAGGAATGGCCGCGAACGCCCGCCTCGACCACCGCAACCCCCTCGTGTTCGACACGCACGAGCTGGGCCGGCGGCCCGGCGCGCTCCAGCGCCTGACCCGTGAGATCGACGCCCCCCGGGATCTGGGGATCCAGGGGGTCATCGGAGTGCCGGAAGGCGCCCCGGTCGAGCTGGACCTCCGGCTGGAGTCGGTCATGGAAGGTGTGCTCGTCACAGGCACCGCCCGTGCACGGGCCGAGGGGGAGTGCGTAAGGTGTCTGGAGCCGGTCGGCCTCGAGGTCGACGCGGACTTCCAGGAGATGTTCTCGTACCCTGACGCCGACGACCGTGGCCGCCCGAAGGCGGAACCGGTCGACGACGCCGAGGACGACGAGGACACGCTCTTCATCGAGGACGGCCTGTTCGACCTCGAACCCGTGCTGCGTGACGCGGTGGTGCTCGCACTGCCGATGCAGCCGGTGTGCCAGGACGACTGTCCGGGCCTGTGCTCCGAGTGCGGAGTGCGGCTCGCGGACGACCAGGACCACCACCACGACGCCGTCGACATCCGTTGGGCGGCATTGCAGGGACTCTCGGGTTCGCTCGAATCCGATGAGAAGGACAAGATCAGCGGCGCTGAAGCAGGCGTCGACGAGAAGCAGGAGAAGTAGCCGTGGCTGTTCCGAAGCGGAAGATGTCGCGCAGCAACACGCGCCACCGCCGGTCGCAGTGGAAGGCTGCGGTCCCCACCCTGGTTGCGTGCGAGCGCTGCCACGAGCCCAAGTTGCAGCACATCGCGTGCCCGTCTTGCGGCACCTACAACAAGCGCCAGGTCCTCGAAGTCTGAGGCTGGTGAGAGGCACTGTGTCCACGCCGAAGAAAAACTCTGCGGACAACACGGCCTCGTCCCACACGCTTCTGGAAGGGCGGCTCGGCTACCGGCTGGAGTCCGCCCTTCTGGTGCGTGCGCTGACGCACCGTTCCTACGCGTACGAGAACGGCGGTCTGCCGACGAACGAGCGGCTGGAGTTCCTCGGGGACTCCGTGCTCGGTCTCGTCGTCACCGACACGCTGTACAACACCCACCCCGACCTCCCGGAAGGCCAACTGGCCAAGCTCCGGGCCGCGGTGGTCAACTCGCGCGCGCTGGCGGAGGTCGGCCGCGGCCTCGACCTGGGTTCCTTCATCCGGCTCGGCCGGGGTGAAGAGGGCACGGGCGGCCGGGACAAGGCGTCCATCCTCGCCGACACCCTCGAAGCGGTGATCGGCGCGGTCTATCTCGACCAGGGCCTCGACGCGGCCTCCGAACTGGTGCACCGCCTGTTCGACCCGCTCATCGAGAAGTCCTCGAACCTCGGTGCCGGCCTGGACTGGAAGACCAGTCTCCAGGAGCTCACCGCGACCGAAGGGCTCGGTGTCCCCGAGTACCTGGTCACGGAGACCGGCCCCGATCACGAGAAGACCTTCACTGCTGCCGCCCGCGTCGGAGGCGTCTCGTACGGCACCGGCACCGGCCGCAGCAAGAAGGAGGCGGAGCAGCAAGCCGCCGAGTCCGCGTGGCGCGCGATCCGCGCCGCTGCGGACGAACGGATCAAACAGGAAGAGGCGGCGGCCGAGGAGGCCGCCACCGACGCCGAGTCCGCCTCCGCGTAAGAACAGCCGACCGAGCGCCCGCCCCCTCGCCGGGGCCGGGCGCTCGGCTCACATCCGGGGGAGTGCCATGCCCGAGTTGCCCGAGGTCGAGGTCGTCCGGCGGGGTCTTCAGCGGTGGGTGGCCGGGCGTACGGTCGCCGACGCGGAGGTCCTGCACCCGAGGGCCGTCCGCCGTCACCTCGCCGGCGCGGACGACTTCGTCCACCGGCTGAAGGGCCACCGCATCGGCACGCCGGCCCGGCGCGGCAAGTACCTGTGGCTGCCCCTCGCGGACAGCGGCCAGGCGATCCTCGCGCACCTCGGGATGAGCGGCCAGCTCCTGGTCCAGCCCCCGGACGCCGCCGACGAGAAGCACCTGCGCATCAGGGTCCGTTTCGCGGACGAGGTCCGCACCGAACTCCGTTTCGTGGACCAGCGCACCTTCGGCGGCCTCTCCCTCCACGACACGACGGACGACGGCCTCCCGGACGTCATCGGCCACATCGCCCGCGACCCGCTGGACCCCCTCTTCGACGACGAGGCGTTCCACGAGTCCCTGCGCCGCAAGCGCACCACGATCAAACGCGCGCTCCTGGACCAGTCCCTGATCAGCGGCGTCGGCAACATCTACGCGGACGAGGCCCTCTGGCGCAGCCGCCTGCACTACGACCGCCCGACCACCGGCTTCACGCGCCCGCGCACGACGGAACTCCTCGGCCACGTCCGCGACGTGATGAACGCGGCCCTCGCCGTCGGCGGCACCAGCTTCGACAGCCTGTACGTCAACGTCAACGGCGAGTCGGGCTACTTCGACCGCTCCCTGGACGCGTACGGCCGCGAGGGCGAACCCTGCAACCGCTGCGGCACGCCGATGCGCAGGCGGCCGTGGATGAACAGGTCGAGCTACTTCTGCCCGAAGTGCCAGCGTCAGCCGCGCGTCTCGTCGTAGCGGGCGCGCGCCACGAGGACGTCGTCCATGTGGCCCTCGACGAACTGGATCAGCGTCAGCAGGCGTTCGGCGACCTCGCGGCCCAGGGGCGTCAACTCGTAGTCCACGCGCGGGGGGTTGGTCGGCTGGGCCTCGCGGTGGACGAAGCCGTCGCGCTCCAGGGCGTGCAGCGTCTGGGAGAGCATCTTCTCGCTCACGCCGTCGACCCGGCGGCGCAGTTCGTTGAAGCGCAGGGAGCCTTCGTACAGGGCTCCGAGTGTCAGGCCACCCCACCTGCCGGTCACGTGTTCCAGCGCTCCCCGGGAGACGCAGGCTTTCGCGAACACGCTGTACGGCAGGTCCTCGACCGGGGTCTCCTGGGTGCTGGTCATGGGGTAAGGGTAGGGGAAACGAGCGCTTACCGACAGGTTGCACTAACCAGAGGTAAGCGCTAACCGGTCAGTAGCCGAAGTCCTGCGTCCACCACGGCCCGCCCGAGCCGAAGTGCACCCCGACCCCCAGCGTCTTGAAGTCGCAGTTCAGGATGTTCGCCTTGTGGCCGGGGCTGTTCATCCACGCCTCCATCACGGCGGCGGCGTCGCCCTGGCCCCGGGCTATGTTCTCCCCGGCGAGGTCGCTGATCCCGGCCGCCGCGGCCCGGTCCCAGGGGGACTTGCCGTCGGGGTCGGTGTGGTCGAAGAAGCCCCGGGCTGCCATGTCCTCGCTGAACTTCTGCGCGAGATCGGCGAGGGCGCTGTTCGCGGACAGGGCGCTGCAACCGACCTTCGCGCGCTCCTCGTTGACGAGTACGAGGACCTGGGCGGCGGCCTGGAGTTCGGCGGACACGGCGCTCGCGGCCTTGGCCGGTGCCTTCGCGGCGGGCGACTTGGCGGAGGCTTCCTTCTCCTTCACCGGCGCCTCGGCCGCTTCGGAGGGGCTGGCGGAAGGTTTCGCCTCGGTGGCCTTCTTCTCAGGCGCCTTCTTCTCCTTCTCCGGCGCGGGGGACGGCTTCGGCGCGAGAGAGGGGGGTGCCGACGGGGTGGACGCCCTTGGTGCCGTGCCGGTCGCGCTGTCCGCCGTACCGGCGGCCCCGCCCTGCTCGGAGGCCGCGTTGGTGGGGGAGTCGGAGGCGCGGACGTGGTCGCCGGAGGCGTCCGAGGTGCTGTCGCCGCCGAGCTTGTAGCTCTCCAGGCCGGGGACGAGGCCCGACGTCACGGCGACCGCGCCGAGCGCGACGGCGGCGGAGACACCGAGGAGGCCGGCGCGGACGGGGCGCTTCCTGCGGCGCCGGTGCGGAGTGCCGGCGGCCGTCTCGGCGGCGCTGTCCGTCGCGTACAGGTAGTCGGAGCTGAGCGCGTTGGCGTCCGCGTACGCCTCGGGGTCCACGGAGGGCGGCATGCCCATGCCGGGGGTGTGGTCCTGCCCGGGCCCGTCGGTGCCGTACGCGTGGCCCGTCTCGGCGCGTCCGGCGGCTGCGCGTCGGTGGCGTCCCATCTGGTGGCCTTCCTCGTCCTGCGGCGTTCCCGAGCACCCCGAGCGACGCGGTCCCCGAGCCCTGTGGTCGCCGACTCCTCGCGGTCGCCCCGAATCACTCGATCGGGTGAGTTTCTTTTGGGTGGGGACGGTACCCCATGACGTCCGAGGAGGAAGTGTCCTGAGCGACATCGGTCTGGTTGGGTGGCCTCCATGAGCGAGGATGCACGACTGGTCGCCTGGGTCCGTGGACACGTACAGGGCGTGGGATTCCGCTGGTTCACGCGGGCCAAGGCGCTGGAGATCGGAGGGCTGAGTGGTTTTGCTCTCAATTTGGCCGACGGGCGCGTACAAGTCGTCGCCGAGGGGACCCGGCGTGACTGTGAGGGACTGCTGGACTGGCTGACAGGAGACGACACGCCCGGCCGCGTGGACGGTGTCACCGAGATTTGGGACACACCGCGCGGCGGGTACGACGGGTTCGCGATCCGCTGAGCCCCGAGCGGCCGGGCGGTGCGCGCGGGCGGGGCGTCGGAGGAAAAGAAGCAGGTGGTTGCCAAGAAGCACGCGCTCTGGCAGGCTCCCCGTCCAAGTGTGACCGCCGCGCCCCCGGGCTCCGCGAGGCTCGCAGCACCGCCGACCGGCGCCGTGCTCGCCCCCCGGACCGCTCCGCACGGGGCGTGATCGTGTTGACCGTCAAACTTTTTGGTGAGACGCTGAGGGAACCCCGCGCACCTAGCTGTTCGGCATGGATGAACGGCAGCTACAACAGATCCTGCCCAGAAGCCGGGTGCGATTCCCTCACGACCCACACCGCTTCGGTCGGTCACTCAGTGTGGAGGACCATCCATCATGGCAAAGGCGCTTCTCGGTTACGTCGGCGGTTCCGACCCGCGACTCCTCGCCGAGATGCGACGGCTCCAGCAGCGCGTCCAGGATCTGGAATCCGAGCTCGGACGGATCCAGGCCGAGAACGACGCACTGACGGCTGCCGCTTCTCACGACAGGCTCATGGAGAGCATCGACGCACACCAGCCGGAGCCTGCGTTCACCTGATCGCTGCTGCACCGCTCCACGGCACCGTTTGAGTTGTCAAGATTTGCAAGGGACGCCTCGGCGTCCCTTCTTTTCTTTCCCCGGCGTCTTCTATCGGGCCCCGCTCACTCTCTATAACGTGTGGTGTGCCCGGCGCGTTCAGCCATGAAACCGCCGGGCCGCCCGGCGTTGGTAGAGTCCGACGGCGTGCACCTCAAGGCCCTGACCCTGCGCGGTTTCAAGTCGTTCGCCTCCGCGACCACGCTCCGGTTCGAACCGGGGATCACCTGCGTCGTGGGGCCCAACGGGTCGGGCAAGTCCAACGTCGTCGACGCGCTCACCTGGGTCATGGGCGAGCACAGCGCGAAGTCGCTGCGCGGCGGCAAGATGGAGGACGTCATCTTCGCCGGCACGACCGGCCGCCCCCCGCTCGGCCGGGCCGAGGTCTCCCTCACCATCGACAACTCCGACGGCGCGCTGCCCATCGAGTACGCCGAGGTCACGATCACCCGGATCATGTTCCGGGGCGGCTCCAGCGAGTACCAGATCAACGGCGACACCTGCCGCCTCCTCGACATCCAGGACCTCCTCTCCGACTCCGGCATCGGCCGTGAGATGCACGTCATCGTCGGCCAGGGCCAGCTCGACTCCGTCCTGCACGCCGACCCCATGGGCCGCCGCGCCTTCATCGAAGAGGCGGCGGGCGTCCTCAAACACCGCAAGCGCAAGGAGAAGGCGCTCCGCAAGCTCGACGCGATGCAGGCCAACCTCTCCCGCGTCCAGGACCTCACCGACGAACTCCGCCGGCAGCTCAAGCCACTCGGCCGGCAGGCCGCCGTCGCACGCCGGGCTGCCGTCATCCAGGCGGATCTCCGAGACGCGCGCTTGAGGCTGCTCGCCGACGACCTCGTACGCCTCCGCGCCGCGCTCCAGACCGAGATCGCCGACGAAGCCGCCCTCAAGCAGCGCAAGGAGACGGCTGAAGGGGACCTCAAGAAGGCGCTCCAGCGCGAGGCCCACCTCGAAGACGAGGTCCGCCGCCTGACGCCCCGCCTCCAGCGCACGCAACAGACCTGGTACGAGCTCTCCCAGCTCGCCGAACGCGTCCGGGGCACCATCTCCCTCGCCGACGCACGCGTGAAGAGCGCGACCTCCGCACCGCCCGAGGAACGCCGGGGCCGCGACCCCGAGGACCTCGAACGCGAGGCGTCCCGCGTCCGCGAACAAGAAGCGGAACTGGAAGCCGCCCTCGAAGCCGCCGAACGCGCCCTGGAAGACACCGTCTCCCACCGCGCCGACCTCGAACGCGAGCTCGCCGCCGAGGAACGCCGCCTCAAGGACGCCGCCCGAGCCATCGCCGACCGCCGCGAGGGCCTCGCCCGCCTGGGCGGCCAGGTCAACGCGGCCCGCTCCCGCGCGGCCTCGGCACAGTCCGAGATCGACCGGCTGGCGGTCGCCCGCGACGACGCGCAGGAGAGAGCGGTAGCCGCACAGGAGGAGTACGAGTCCCTGAAGGCCGAGGTGGATGGCCTGGACGCGGACGACGAAACCCTGACGCAGGCCCACGAGGCAGCGAAACGCTCCTTCTCGGAGGCGGAGTCAACGCTGAGCGCGGCGAGAGAAGCGGCGACAGCGGCGGAACGCCAACGCGCGGCGACCAAGGCGAGGCACGAAGCGCTCTCCCTCGGCCTGCGCCGCAAGGACGGCACGGGAGTACTGCTCGCGGCGAAGGACAGGCTCACGGGGGTGCTGGGCCCAGCGGCTGAGCTGCTGACGATCGAGCCCGGTTACGAAGTCGCCCTCGCGACAGCCTTCGGCGCGGCGGCGGACGCGGTGGCGGTCACGGGGGTGAGGCAGGCGGCGGAGGCGATCAGGCTGCTGCGGAAGCAGGACGGGGGGAGGGCGACGCTGCTGCTGGCAGGGGGAGAAGTGCCTTCCAAGGGCGCGACACCCGCACCCGCCACACCTCCTCTCGCCACCGACCTGGTCCGCGCCCCCTCCGACCTCCTCCCCGCGATCCACCACCTCCTCCACGACATCGCCGTGGTCAACTCCCTCGAAGAAGCCGAGCAGTTGGTCCGCCAGCACCCCCACCTCACCGCGGTCACCACAGAAGGCGACCTCCTCAACCCCCACTTCGCCACCGGCGGTTCCGCCGGAGCCCCCAGCCTCCTCGAAGTCCAGGCGTCCGTGGACGAAGCGGCGGCGGAACTGGAAGAACTCGCCGTCCGCTGCGAGGAGTTGGCGGCACAACAGGACGCCGCGAAAGAGCGCCGCAAGGAAGCCGCGGCCCGAGTCGAGGAGCTGGCCGACCAACGCCGTACCGCGGACCGGGAGAAGTCCGCGGTCGCCCAGCAACTCGGCCGCCTCGCAGGCCAGTCGAGGGGCGCGACCGGCGAGGCGGAGAGAGCCACCGCGGCGGCGGCCCGTGCGCAGGAGGCTCTGGACAAGGCCCTGGAAGAAGTGGAGATCCTCGCCGAACGCCTCGCGGTCGCCGAGGAGTTGCCCGTGGAGGAGGAACCCGACACCGCCGTACGCGACCGCCTCGCGGCGGACGGCGCGAACGCCCGCCAGACGGAGATGGAGGCCCGCCTCCAGGCCCGCACGCACGAGGAACGCGTCAAGGCCCTCGCGGGCAGGGCGGATTCACTGGACCGCGCGGCGCGGGCGGAGCGCGAGGCGAGGTCGAGGGCGGAGCAGCGGCAGCGCAGGCTGGCGTACGAGGCGTCCGTGGCGACGGCCGTGGCGGAGGGTGCCCGGCGCCTGCTGGCCCACGTCGAGGTCTCCGTACAGCGGGCGGCAGCCGACCGCGCCGAGGCCGAGGCGGAGAAGGCCGCGAGGGAACAGGAGCTGGCGGCGGAGCGGACCGTCGGCCGGGACCTGAAGGCCGAGTTGGACAAGCTGACGGACTCGGTGCACAAGGGAGAGGTGCTCGGCGCCGAGAAGCGGATGCGGATCGAGCAGGTCGAGACGAAGGCGCTGGAGGAGCTGGGGGTCGAGCCGGAGGGCCTGGTCACGGAGTACGGCCCGCATCAGCTCGTACCGCCGTCGCCCCCGGCGGACGGGGAGGAGCCGGCGGAGGACCCGCGGCCGGTGCCGTTCGTCCGCGCGGAGCAGGAGAAGCGTCTCAGGGCGGCCGAACGGGCGTACCAGCAGCTCGGCAAGGTGAACCCGCTCGCGCTGGAGGAGTTCGCGGCGCTGGAGGAACGCCACAAGTTCCTCAGCGAGCAGCTCGAAGACCTGAAGAAGACGCGCACGGACCTCCTCCAGGTCGTGAAGGAGGTGGACGAGCGTGTCGAGCAGGTGTTCAGCGAGGCGTACCGGGACACGGCGCGGGAGTTCGAGGGGGTCTTCGGCCGCCTCTTCCCCGGTGGTGAGGGCCGGCTGATCCTGACGGATCCGGACAACATGCTGACGACGGGCGTGGACGTCGAGGCCCGCCCGCCCGGCAAGAAGGTCAAGCGGCTGTCGCTGCTGTCGGGCGGGGAGCGGTCCCTGACGGCCGTGGCCCTGCTGGTGTCGATCTTCAAGGCGCGGCCGAGCCCGTTCTACGTGATGGACGAGGTGGAGGCGGCGCTCGACGACACGAACCTCCAGCGGCTGATCCGGATCATGCAGGAGTTGCAGGAGTCGTCGCAGCTGATCGTCATCACGCACCAGAAGCGGACGATGGAGGTCGCGGACGCGCTGTACGGGGTGTCGATGCAGGGGGACGGGGTGTCGAAGGTGATCTCGCAGCGACTGCGTTGAATTCAAGACTTGAACGCATTCCGATCCAGGAGTGACTGTCATCTCACATCACCCGGCATTGGACTTCACAACTTGAAGACATAGTCTCTGGGGCGTTGCTTTTCCCTTCAGGTGGTGGGCGGCGGCGTGCTGTGCGCCACTGGAGGGGCTGACCGTGGCCGGCAGCGTTGCCGGTGGCCCGAGGAGTTGATCGTGACCAGCACAGCGCAGGCGTCCAAGTCCGGAGCCCAGGCTCATCCCGATCATCTCGGGCACGTCATCTTCATCGCCGCCGCCGCGGCGATGGGCGGGTTCCTGTTCGGGTACGACAGTTCCGTCATCAACGGCGCCGTCGAGGCGATCCGGGACCGGTACGACATCGGGTCCGCCGCGCTCGCGCAGGTCATCGCCATCGCGCTGATCGGCTGTGCGATCGGGGCGGCGACGGCCGGGCGCATCGCCGACCGGATCGGGCGTATCCGGTGCATGCAGATCTCCGCCGTGCTGTTCACGATCAGCGCGGTCGGCTCCGCGCTGCCGTTCGCGCTGTGGGACCTCGCGCTGTGGCGGGTCGTCGGCGGGTTCGCGATCGGGATGGCGTCCGTCATCGGCCCCGCGTACATCGCCGAGGTCGCGCCGCCCGCGTACCGGGGGCGGCTCGGGTCCTTCCAGCAGGCCGCGATCGTCATCGGGATCGCCATCTCGCAGCTCGTCAACTGGGGGCTGCTGAACGCCGCCGGCGGGGATCAGCGCGGGAAGCTGATGGGGCTCGAAGCCTGGCAGGTCATGCTGGGTGTGATGGTCGTACCGGCCGTGCTGTACGGGCTGCTGTCCTTCGCGATCCCCGAGTCGCCGCGGTTCCTGCTGTCCGTCGGCAAGCGGGAGCGGGCCCGGGAGATCCTCGCGGAGGTCGAGGGCGAGAGCGCCGACCTCGACGCGCGGGTCGCGGAGATCGAGCACGCGATGAAGAGCGAGCACAAGTCGACGTTCAAGGACCTGCTCGGCGGCGGCTTCTTCTTCAAGCCGATCGTCTGGATCGGCATCGGGCTCTCCGTCTTCCAGCAGTTCGTGGGCATCAACGTCGCGTTCTACTACTCGTCCACCCTGTGGCAGTCCGTCGGCGTCGACCCGACCGACTCGTTCTTCTACTCCTTCACGACGTCGATCATCAACATCGTCGGTACGGTCATCGCGATGATCTTCGTCGACCGGGTGGGCCGCAGGCCGCTCGCCCTCATCGGCTCCGTCGGCATGGTGATCGGCCTCGCGCTGGAGGCGTGGGCGTTCTCGTACGACCTCGTCGACGGCAAGCTCCCCACCGCCCAGGGCTGGACGGCCCTCGTCGCCGCCCACATCTTCGTCCTCTTCTTCGCCCTCTCCTGGGGCGTGGTGGTCTGGGTCTTCCTCGGCGAGATGTTCCCCAACCGCATCCGCGCGGCGGCCCTCGGCGTCGCCGCCTCCGCGCAGTGGATCGCCAACTGGGCGATCACGGCGAGCTTCCCGTCCCTGGCCGACTGGAACCTCTCCGCGACGTACATGATCTACACCGTCTTCGCGGCCCTCTCCATCCCCTTCGTCCTCAGGTTCGTCAAGGAGACCAAGGGCAAGTCCCTGGAGGAGATGGGCTGAGGCCCTCCCCGATCCCGGGGAGGAGGACCAAGTCCCCGCTGTCCTTCTCCCCGAACACGACCGCCGCCCCCGGATCTCCGGGGGCGGCGGCTTTCGTATGCGGGGCGCCCTCAGTCCCCGGCCTGCGGCAGCACCCGCTCCGCGAACAGCCGCAGGCTGCGCCAGCCCTCCTCGATCGGCATGCCCCCGGCCAGGGGGTGGAGGACGAGGTTGCCGAGGTTCTGGGCCAGGCATTCGGCGGGGGTGAGGATTCTGTACACGCCCTCCTCGCGCAGTTCGTCGACGGTCGTCGCCGAGGAGCGGACCACCGAGTGGATGTCCGTGGACTGCCAGGCGGCGTACGTGCGGGCCTCGTGGAGGAAGTGGTGGCCGTAGGCCCGCCAGGTCCGGTCGGGGGATTCCGAGAGGTGGAGGAGAGGGGTCTCGGCCGGGGGCATCAGGACCCAGCCCTCGGTGCCGTACTCCTTCAGGCGGGCCGTGTAGTACGACTCCAGGGCCGGGAGATGGGCGCTGGGGAAGAAGGGGAGGCCCAGGCGGGCCGCCCGGCGGGCGGAGGCCTCGGAGGAGCCGCCGACCAGGAGCAGGGGGTGCGGGGCCGTCGCCGGGCGGGGGGTGACCCGTACCTTGCGGCCCCGGTACGTGAAGTCCTCGCCGGTCCACGCCTGGAGGAGCGTCTCCAGGAGCTCGTCCTGGAGACGGCCCCGGCGCTCCCAGGGGACGCCCGCCCGGTCGTACTCCTCGCGGCGGTACCCGATCCCGGCCACCGTCATCAGGCGGCCCCCGCTCAGGAGGTCCAGTACGGCGATGTCCTCCGCCAGCCGCAGGGGGTCGTGCAGCGGGCCGATCGCAGCGGAGACGGTCACCGCGAGGCGCTCCGTCGCCCCCAGGACCGCGCCCGCGAACGTGAACGGCGACGGCAGCCAGTTGTTCTCGGCGCCGTGGTGCTCCTCCGTCTGGACGGTCGTCACGCCGTGGCCGTCGGCGTACGCGGCCATGCGGAGAGCGGCCTGATAGCGGGCCGCGAGCTCGGCGGGGGTGGCGTCCGGGGCGGCGAGGTTGAAGCGGAGCACGGAGACGGGCATGGCGGGCCCCTTCGTCGGTGGGGGAGGGACCGTAGCCGAGGGGGCGTCAGATGGCCAGGGATACGGCGATGGCGCGGCGCACGCCGGGCGGGGCCACACGAGCCCCGGCCTGCCGCGTGCCCGACGGGGGCTCCGGCCGCGGGGGCGTGTGGACACCACGCCGGACGACGGCCCGGCTCGGCCCGACCCGGCGCGCTCTGCCTCACCCGGCCCGGCCTGGCGCGCCCCGCCCGGCCCGATCCGGCCCGGCGCGCCCTGCCCTGCCTGGCGCGCCTGGCGCTGCCCTGCCCGGCGCGCCCGGCACGGCACGGCACTGCCCCGCCAGGTCCGGCTCTGCCTCACCCCGCTCGGCCCGGAGGGTCTCTGTGGGCGACGGCCCGCCGATCCTGAGGTCACGCATACTGGACCCGTTATGGAAACCGTCATCCTTGTAGTCATCATCGCCGTGGTCCTCCTCGGTGCGATCGGTGGACTCGTCGTCGGGACGCGGCGCAAGAAGTCGCTGCCCGCGCCGCCGCCGTCCACCACGCCCGACCTGACCGCGCCACCGGCCGAACCGCACGTCGGTGACGAGGCCGAGACGCCGCGCGACGAAGAGCGGCGAACCATAGAGGAAGTCGACCTGCCGGCCGCGGTGGAGCCCGAGGCCCCCGCGATCGAGGTCCCCGAGCCCACGGCCGGGCGCCTCGTCCGGCTCCGCGCGCGGCTCTCCCGGTCGCAGAACGCCCTCGGCAAGGGCCTGCTCACGCTGCTGTCGCGCGAGCACCTCGACGACGACACGTGGGAGGAGATCGAGGAGATCCTCCTCACCGCCGACGTCGGCGTCATGCCGACGCAGGAACTCGTCGACGGGCTCCGCGAGCGCGTGAAGGTGCTCGGGACGCGGACGCCGGACGAGTTGCGGGGCCTGCTGCGGGAGGAACTGCTCAAGCTGGTCGGCACGGACGTGGACCGTGCGGTCCAGACCGAGCCCGAGGGGCGCAAGCCGGGCGTCGTCATGGTCGTCGGGGTCAACGGGACCGGGAAGACGACCACGACCGGCAAGCTGGCGCGGGTGCTCGTCGCGGACGGGCGGACCGTCGTGCTCGGCGCCGCCGATACGTTTCGCGCCGCCGCCGCCGATCAGTTGCAGACGTGGGGGGAGCGGGTCGGGGCGTACACCGTGCGCGGGCCCGAGGGGGGTGACCCCGCCTCCATCGCCTTCGACGCGGTGAAGGAGGGCAAGGAGATGGGCGTCGATGTCGTGCTCATCGACACGGCCGGGCGGTTGCATACGAAGACCGGGCTCATGGACGAGCTGGGGAAGGTCAAGCGGGTCGTCGAGAAGCAGGCGCCGCTGGACGAAGTGCTGCTCGTGCTGGACGCGACCACGGGGCAGAACGGGCTCGTTCAGGCTCGGGTGTTCGCCGAGGTCGTCGACATCACGGGCATTGTGCTGACGAAGCTGGACGGGACCGCCAAGGGCGGGATCGTCGTGGCGGTGCAGCGGGAGCTGGGGGTGCCGGTGAAGTTGATCGGGCTGGGGGAGGGGGCGGACGATCTGGCGCCGTTCGAGCCTGAGGCGTTCGTCGATGCGCTTATCGGGGACTAGGGGTGCCTACTGGGGTGCCGGGTTCTGTTGTGTGGCGGCTGCGGGTTCGTTGTGGTTGTTCGCGCCCACGCGGCGGAAGCCGCACATCGAACACAGCCCCGCGCCCCTGACGGCATAGAGTGCCCGTTTCTTTTATGAGAAGCGGGCACTTTTTTATGCCCTTGACCTGTGTGCCACGTACGCCAAAGTGCCCAGCAACAGCCTTGCCGCCGGGGGCTTCGTCGCCGAGTCCAGGTCCGGGGGTCGGAGCCATGTCACCGGGCCCAGCCCTCCCCTGTCCGACGGCGGTGCCGTGATGTACGCGCCCTTGCCCAGGCCCCTCAGGTCCAGGGTCGTCGGGTCGTCCCAGCCCATGCGGTACAGGAGGTCGGGGAGGGAGGCTGCCGCGCCCGGTGCCACGAAGAAGTGGGCCCGGCCCTCGGGGGTCGCCGTGACCGGGCCCAGGGGGAGGCCCATGCGCTCCAGGCGGCTCAGGGCTCTGCGGCCCGCCGCCTCCGCCACCTCGATCACGTCGAACGTGTGGCCCACGGGCAGCATCGCCGTCGCGTCGGGGAAGTCGGACCAGACGGACGTGGCCTCGTCGAGGGTGGCGCCCGCCGGGAGGTGGGGGGCGAAGTCGAGGGGGTGGGCGCCGGGGGTGCGGCAGGGGTGGCCGCAGGAGCAGACGCCGGAGACCGTGTGCGCGCCGGGGACGACGTCCCAGCCCCACAGGCCCGTTAACTCGGCGACGGCCGTGCACTCGGGGGAGCGACCGCGCCTGCGCGCGCCGGAACGGATCTCGCGAATGCCGCCGATCGTGAAGCCCATGCCCCCTCCAACGGGTCCGACGCACCGGTGGTCACGCAAAGAGCGTGCGGCGTGACTCTCCGTACTCATGATCTCCGGAACGCCCTCGGACCGGGGCGGCGCACTGAGGCGCGAGGGTGGTGAAGCCGCCCGTGCGCGCCCCCGAGTGCACCTTTCCGTTCGCTCGGGCCGTCCCGCGTCAAGTCAATCGCGTGCGCGCCACTCTGAGTTCATCCGAAGGGGTGGCGAATGGTGGCGATTCCCGGAACGCCATGGCCGGACGGGTGATCGTAGGATTACTTTGAGTGTGCGGGGCCTGGGGGTACACGCACCAGTGGGTATGCCACCGGCAAGTCGTCCTTCTGTTCGAAGGGTGACAAACGCCGGACGGCAGGGCTATTTACCGGCATTCTGATAAGGCTTGGCGCAGTCGGGCGACGCGGTCCGTACCGCAAGTGGTCTCAGGGATGGGGGCGTTCCAGTGAGCGGCAACGAAAGCGGCGGGACGAGCACGGACAAGCGTCCGAACGAACTGCTCTCCTCCTGGTTCGTCCGCAGCGGCTGGTCCAAGGGCGAACTCGCCCGCCAGGTCAACCGCCGCGCCCGCCAGCTGGGCGCGGGCCACATCTCCACCGACACCTCCCGCGTACGCCGCTGGCTCGACGGCGAGAACCCCCGCGAACCCATCCCGCGCATCCTCTCCGAGCTGTTCTCCGAGCGGTTCGGCTGCGTCGTCTCCGTCGAGGACCTCGGCCTGCGCGCCGCCCGCCAGTCCCCCTCCTCCGGCGGCGTCGACCTCCCCTGGACCGGCCCCCAGACGATCTCCCTGCTCAGCGAGTTCTCCCGCAGCGACCTGATGCTGGCCCGCCGCGGCTTCCTCGGCACCTCCCTCGCCCTGTCCGCGGGACCCACCCTCATCGAACCCATGCAGCGCTGGCTGGTCCCCTCCCCGCCGAGCACCCCCCGCGCCTCCGGCCCGCTGCCCACCAGCCGCGCGAGGGGCCGCCTCTCCCGGCAGGAACTGGAGCTGCTGGAGGCGACGACCTCGATGTTCCGCAAGTGGGACGCCCAGTGCGGCGGCGGACTGCGCCGCAAAGCCGTCGTGGGCCAGCTCCACGAGGTGACCGACCTCCTCCAGGAACCCCACCCCGAGTCCACCGCCAAACGCCTCTTCAAGGTCGCCGCCGAACTCGCCGAACTCGCCGGCTGGATGTCGTACGACGTGGGGCTCCAGCCCACCGCGCAGAAGTACTTCGTCCTCGCCCTGCACGCCGCGAAGGAAGCCGGGGACCGCCCCCTCGGCTCGTACATCCTCTCCAACATGAGCCGCCAGATGATCCACCTCGGACGGCCGGAGGACGCGCTGGAGCTGATCCACCTCGCGCAGTACGGCAGCCGCGACTGCGCGAGCCCGCGCACCCAGTCGATGCTGTATGCGATGGAGGCCCGCGCCTACGCCAACATGGGCCAGCCGGGCCGCTGCAAACGCGCCGTGCGGATGGCCGAGGACACCTTCGCCGACGCCACCGACTGGGACGAGCCCGACCCCGACTGGATCGGCTTCTTCACCGAGGCCGAGCTGTACGGCGAGAACAGCCACTCCTACCGCGACCTCGCCTACGTGGCCGGCCGCAGCCCCACGTACGCCTCCCTCGCCGAACCCCTGATGCTGCGCGCCGTCGACCTCTTCGCGAAGGAGTCCGACGACTACCAGCGCTCCTACGCGCTCAACCTGATCGGCGTCGCCACCGTCCACCTCCTCAAGCGGGAGCCCGAACAGAGCGCGAAATACGCCACCGAGGCCATGGCCGCCGCCAAGCGGGTCCGTTCCGAACGCGTCAACACTCGTATCCGAAAGACCGTCGACAACGCCGCCCGCGAATTCGGCGACCTCACCGACGTCGTCGACCTCACCGACCGCCTCGCCGCCGAACTCCCCGAGACCGCCGAAGCCGTCTGACGCACCCGTCGGACCCCGCGACCCCGGCCGCGGCCGGCCCTCCCGAACTGCCCGACTCGGCTCCCCCATGCCAGGTCATTTCGGAGGCCGGCCGCGGCCGGCCTGTGTCCGGAAGGGGAAGGTTGCGCCACGATAACGATCCTCGCGGCCAACATCAGCCAATTCATCGACGCGTAACACAGGCGACCCCTTCGTCACCCCCGCGAAACAGCGAGGGGCCCGGGCCGAAACCGCGCTGCGCCAGTCTCAAGGCCCATAACCGGCCCGCCCCCACTCCGCAGCCGAGGCTTCGCCCGCACGGGGCCGTACGACGACGAGGAGACGCCGATGGCTCCAGCCATCACCATCGCCGCAGACAAACTGTCTGCCGCCAACACAGGCTTCATGCTCATCTGCTCCGCCCTGGTGCTGCTGATGACCCCCGGCCTGGCCTTCTTCTACGGCGGCATGGTCCGCGTCAAGAGCACCCTGAACATGCTGATGATGAGCTTCATCAGCATGGGCATCGTCACCGTCCTGTGGGTGCTCTACGGCTTCTCCATGGCGTTCGGCACCGACCACGGCTCCCTCATCGGCTGGGAGTCCGACTTCGTCGGCTGGTCCGGCATCGACAAGATGGACATCTGGTCCGGCTACACCATCCCGGTGTTCGTCTTCGCCGTCTTCCAGATGATGTTCGCCATCATCACCCCCGCCCTGATAAGCGGCGCCATCGCCGACCGCGTCAAGTTCTCCGCCTGGGCCCTCTTCGTCGTCCTGTGGGCCACCGTCGTCTACTTCCCCGTCGCCCACTGGGTCTGGGGCACCGGCGGCTGGGCCTTCGAACTCGGCGTCATCGACTTCGCCGGCGGCACGGCCGTCCACATCAACGCGGGCGCGGCGGCCCTCGGCGTCATCCTCGTCATCGGCAAGCGCGTCGGCTTCAAGAAGGACCCGATGCGCCCCCACAGCCTCCCGCTGGTCATGCTCGGCGCGGGCCTCCTGTGGTTCGGCTGGTTCGGCTTCAACGCCGGGTCCTGGCTCGGCAACGACGACGGCGTCGGCGCGCTCATGTTCGTCAACACGCAGATCGCCACCGCCGCCGCCATGCTCGGCTGGCTCGCCTACGAGAAGATCCGCCACGGCGCCTTCACCACGCTCGGCGCCGCCTCCGGCGCGGTCGCGGGCCTCGTCGCCATCACCCCCTCCGGCGGCGCGATCACCCCCATCGGCGCGATCTGCATCGGCCTCATCACCGGCGTCGTCTGCGCCATGGCCGTCGGCCTCAAGTTCAAGTTCGGCTACGACGACTCCCTCGACGTCGTCGGCGTCCACATGGTCGGCGGTGTCCTCGGCTCCGTCCTCATCGGCTTCTTCGCCAGCGGCAAGGGCCAGTCCGACGTCAAGGGCCTCTTCTACGGCGGCAACGCCGACCAGCTCTGGAAGCAGCTCGCCGGTGTCGGCGCCGTCCTCGCCTACTCCCTCATCGCCTCCGCGATCCTCGCCTTCCTCATCGACAAGACCCTCGGCATGCGCGTCGACGAGGACGAGGAGATCTCCGGCATCGACCAGGCCGAACACGCCGAGACCGCCTACGACTTCAGCGGCGCCGGCGGCGGCATCGTCAAGTCCGCCGCCGTCCCCGCGGGCGTCGGTGCCGAGTCCAAGAAGGTGGACGCATGAAGCTCATCACCGCCGTCGTCAAGCCCCACCGGCTCGACGAGATCAAGGAAGCCCTCCAGGCCTTCGGCGTCCACGGACTGACGGTCACCGAAGCCAGCGGCTACGGTCGGCAGCGGGGACACACCGAGGTCTACCGGGGTGCCGAGTACACCGTCGACCTCGTCCCCAAGATCCGCATCGAGGTCCTGGCCGAGGACGACGACGCCGAACAGCTCATCGACGTCATCGTCAAGGCCGCCCGCACCGGCAAGATCGGTGACGGCAAGGTCTGGTCCCTCCCGGTCGACACGGCCGTCAGGGTCCGCACCGGCGAGCGCGGCCCGGACGCGCTCTGACCGAAGAACAGAACAGGAGTCGCTGGGTGACGAGCACGGACGAGCGAAGCGAAGAACAGGACTCGGGACCCAGCGGCTACGCGGCGGCCCGGCTGCACCTCCTCACCGAGGGAGGTACGGCCGGGCCGCAGCGCCGCAGCGCCCTGTCCGAACTGACGGACGACTGGCTGGCCGGCCTGTTCGCCTCCGCCACCGGAGACCTCAGAGGCATCTCCCTCGTCGCCGTCGGCGGCTACGGACGCGGCGAACTCTCCCCCCGCAGCGACCTCGACCTCCTCCTCCTGCACGACGGCAGCGACACCAAGGCCGTCGCCACCGTCGCCGATCGCCTCTGGTACCCCGTCTGGGACCTCGGCCTCGACCTCGACCACTCCGTCCGCACCCCCACCGAGGCCCGCAAGACGGCAGGCGAGGACCTCAAGGTCCAACTCGGCCTCCTCGACGCCCGCCACCTCGCCGGCGACCTCGGCCTCACCTCTGGATTGCGCACCGCGATCCTCGCCGACTGGCGCAACCAAGCCCCCAAACGCCTCCCCGAACTCCGCGAACTCTGCGCCGAACGCGCCGACCGCCAGGGCGAGTTGCAGTACCTCCTCGAACCCGATCTCAAGGAAGCCCGCGGCGGCCTGCGCGACGCCACCGCCCTGCGCGCCGTCGCCGCGTCCTGGCTCGCCGACGCACCCCGCGAAGGACTCGACGACGCGCGACGCAGACTCCTCGACGTCCGCGACGCCCTCCACCTCACCACCGGACGCGCCACCGACCGCCTCGCCCTCCAGGAACAGGACCAGGTCGCCGCCGAACTCGGCCTCCTCGACGCCGACACCCTGCTCCGGCAGGTCTACGAATCCGCCCGGCTCATCTCCTACGCCAGCGACGTCACCTGGCGCGAGGTCGGCCGGGTCCTGCGGTCGCGTGCGGTCCGTCCCCGGCTGCGGGCCATGCTCGGCGGCGGGAAACAGGTCGTGGAGCGGTCGCCGCTCGCGGAAGGCGTGGTCGAGCAAGACGGAGAGGTCGTGCTGGCCCGCGCCGCCCGCCCCGAACGGGACCCGGTTCTGCCGCTGCGCGCGGCTGCGGCTGCCGCACAGGCGGGGCTTCCGCTGTCGCTGCACGCCGTACGCCGGCTGGCGGCGACGGTACGCCCCTTGCCGACCCCCTGGCCCGCCGAGGCCCGCGAGCAACTGGTGACGTTGCTCGGCTCCGGCCAGCCCACCATCGACGTCTGGGAAGCCCTGGAGGCCGAGGGGCTGATCACCCGGTTGTTGCCCGACTGGGAGCGGGTTCGCTGCCGCCCCCAGCGCAACGCCGTCCACATCTGGACCGTCGACCGGCATCTCATCGAAACGGCCGTGCGCGCATCGGAGTTCACACGCCGGGTGAGCCGACCGGACTTGTTGTTGGTGGCCGCGCTCTTCCACGACATCGGCAAGGGGTGGCCCGGCGACCACTCAGTGGCGGGCGAGATCATCGTCAAGGACGTCGCCGCGCGCATCGGGTTCGACCGTACGGACGTGGCGGTGCTGTCGACCCTCGTACGCCACCACCTCCTGCTCATCGACACGGCGACCCGGCGCGACCTCGACGATCCGGCGACGGTCCGCTCCGTCGCGGAGGCGGTCGGCACGCAGAGCACGCTGGAGCTGCTCCACGCGCTGACCGAGGCGGACGCGCTGGCCACGGGGCCTGCGGCGTGGTCCTCGTGGCGGGGCTCCCTCGTCACGGAGCTGGTCAAACGGGTCGGCGCGGTCCTCGCGGGCGACGAGCCCGAGGCGCCGTCCACGTCCGCGCCCACCGCCGAACAGGAACGGCTGTCCATCGAGGCACACCGCACGGGCGGGCCGGTACTGGCGCTGCGCGCGCAGACCCACGAGGAGGAGATGGACCCCGGCGAGCCGCTGGGGGTGGAGCTGCTGATCGCCGTCCCGGACCAGCCGGGTGTGCTTCCGGCGGTGGCCGGTGTGCTGGCCATGCACCGGCTGACGGTCCGCACGGCAGAGCTGCGCGAACTGGAGCTGCCGGACGGGGTGGACCAGGGTTCGGTGCTGCTCCTCGACTGGCGGGTGGCGGCGGAGTACGGCTCGCTGCCGCAGGCCGCCCGGCTGCGCGCGGACCTGGTGCGCGCGCTGGACGGCTCCCTGGACATCGCCGGACGCCTGGCCGAGCGGGACGCGGCCTACCCCCGCCGCCGAGGCTGGGTGGCCCCGCCGCCCCGGGTGACCGTCGCTTCGGCGGCCTCCCGGCACGCGACGGTCATCGAGGTGCGGGCTCAGGACGCACCGGGGCTGCTGTTCCGGATCGGGTCGGCGCTGGAGGACTCCGCGGTGCGGGTGCGGAGCATGCACGTGAGCACGCTGGGTGCGAATGCCGTGGACGCGTTCTACGTGACGTCGGCTTCGGGGGCGCCGCTGCCGGGGGACGAGGCGGGGGCGGTGGCTCGGAAGCTGGAGGAGACGCTGAGGGCGTGAGGCGGAGCCCCGTCCGTTGAACGCAACGGGCGGGGACGATTTGCTTGTATGGCCGGATACCCTGGAAGACGCTCACACTGCCCCCGACTCCGAGGACCGACGCCGCCGTGTTCGATACTCTCTCCGACCGCCTCGCGACTACCTTCAAAACCCTGCGTGGTAAGGGTCGGCTGAGCGAAGCGGACATCGACGCCACCGCGCGGGAAATCCGCATCGCGCTCCTCGAAGCGGACGTTGCTCTTCCTGTCGTTCGTTCCTTCATCAAGAACGTCAAGGAGCGTTCCCTCGGGGCCGAGGTCTCCAAGGCGCTCAATCCAGGCCAACAGGTTCTCAAGATCGTTAATGAGGAACTGATTACGATCTTGGGCGGCGAAACCCGCCGCCTCCGCTTCGCCAAGACCCCCCCGACCGTCATCATGCTCGCCGGCCTCCAGGGCGCCGGTAAGACCACCCTCGCCGGCAAGCTCGGCAAGTGGCTCAAGGAGCAGGGCCACTCGCCCCTCCTCGTCGCCTGCGACCTCCAGCGCCCCAACGCCGTCAACCAGCTGAGCGTTGTCGCCGAGCGCGCTGGTGTCGCCGTATACGCTCCGCAGCCCGGCAACGGCGTCGGTGACCCCGTGGCCGTCGCCAAGGACTCGATCGAGTTCGCGAAGTCGAAGGTCCACGACATCGTGATCGTGGACACCGCCGGTCGGCTGGGTATTGACGCGGAGCTGATGCAGCAGGCCGCGGACATCCGGGACGCAGTCCAGCCCGATGAGATTCTTTTCGTCGTCGACGCCATGATCGGCCAGGACGCCGTCAACACCGCGGAAGCCTTCCGCGACGGCGTCGGCTTCGACGGTGTCGTCCTCTCCAAGCTCGACGGCGACGCCCGAGGCGGCGCGGCGCTCTCCATCCGGCAGATCACCGGCAAGCCGATCATGTTCGCGTCGAACGGCGAGAAGCTGGAGGACTTCGACGCGTTCCACCCGGACCGGATGGCCTCCCGCATCCTCGACATGGGTGACCTGCTCACCCTGATCGAGCAGGCGGAGAAGACGTTCAGTCAGGAAGAGGCCCAGAAGATGGCCTCGAAGCTGGCGTCGAAGAAGGGCCAGGACTTCACCCTGGACGACTTCCTGTCCCAGATGGAGCAGGTCAGGAAGATGGGGTCGATCTCGAAGCTGCTCGGGATGCTGCCCGGCATGGGCCAGATCAAGGACCAGATCAACAACCTGGACGAGCGGGACGTCGACCGCACGGCCGCGATCATCAAGTCGATGACCCCGGCGGAGCGTACGGACCCGACGATCATCAACGGTTCGCGCCGCGCGCGTATCGCGAAGGGTTCCGGCGTCGAGGTCAGCGCGGTGAAGGGCCTGGTGGAGCGGTTCTTCGAGGCGCGGAAGATGATGTCGAGGATGGCGCAGGGCGGCGGGATGCCGGGCATGCCGGGGATCCCCGGGATGGGCGGTGGCCCGGGCCGTACGAAGAAGCAGCCGAAGCAGGCCAAGGGCAAGCAGCGGTCCGGCAACCCGATGAAGCGCAAGCAGCAGGAGCTGGAGGAGGCGCAGCGCCGGGAGGCGGCGGCGCAGGGGAACGCGTTCGGGGTGCCGCAGCAGGGCACGCAGGACTTCGAGCTGCCGGACGAGTTCAAGAAGTTCATGGGCTGACAGCGGCTCGGCCCGACGGCGGCTCGGGCTGAAAGCAGCTTGGCTGTAAATATTCTTGTACGACCACCCAGGGCACCCCTCTTCGGAAGGGTGCCCTTCGTGTGCCGTGCGCGGGGCGCTGTCGTACGGTCCGGGTATGACGAACCCTGCCCCGCCGCGCAAGTCGCCGGACCAGCCCTGGCGTACCGAGGGGACCCCCGAGGAGCCGCCGAAGCCGCCGGGTGGGCGGCGGATGCGGGGTGGCTGGTGGCGGCTGGTCTTCACGGCGCTGGTCGTGTACCTGCTGGCGAACATCGTGTTGTCGTACTTCGGCGACGAGGGCGAGCCGACGATCTCGTACACGGAGTTCAGCAAGCAGGTCGACGCGGGCAATGTCAGCAAGATCTACGCCAAGGGCGACGCGATCCAGGGCCAGCTGAAGAAGGAGCAGAAGGACCCGGACGGCGGCGAGAAGTACACGAAGTTCAACACCGAGCGGCCCACGTTCGCGGACGACAAGCTGTGGGAGGGGCTGGCGAAGAACAATGTCACCGTGACCGCGGAACCGGTCGTCCAGCACCGCAGTTTCCTGGTGAACCTGCTGATCTCGCTGGCGCCGATGCTGCTCCTGGTGGTGCTGTGGATCTTCATCGCGCGCCGGATGAGCGCGGGGATGGGCGGCGCGGGCGGCATGCTGGGCCGCCGGTCGGCGCCGAAGCCGGTGGAGCTGGAGGCGGGGGAGAAGCGGACGACGTTCGAGGACGTCGCGGGGATCGACGAGGTCGAGGGTGAGCTGAACGACGTCGTCGACTTCCTGAAGAACCCGGACGCGTACCGGAAGATGGGCGCGAAGATGCCGCGCGGTGTGCTGCTCGCGGGTCCTCCCGGCACCGGCAAGACGCTGCTGGCGCGTGCGGTGGCCGGTGAGGCGGGGGTGCCGTTCTTCTCGGCGTCGGCGTCGGAGTTCATCGAGATGATCGTCGGCGTGGGGGCGTCCCGGGTGCGTGAGCTGTTCGCGGAGGCGCGGAAGGTGGCGCCGTCGATCATTTTCATCGACGAGATCGACACGATCGGTCGCGCGCGGGGCGGCGGTTCGGGCATGGGCGGTCACGACGAGCGTGAGCAGACGCTGAACCAGATCCTGACGGAGATGGACGGTTTCTCGGGCTCGGAGGGCGTGATCGTGATCGCGGCGACGAACCGCGCGGACGTCCTGGACCCGGCGCTGACGCGTCCCGGCCGCTTCGACCGGGTCGTGCAGGTGTCCCCGCCGGACCGGGGTGGCCGCAAGGCGATCCTGGAGATCCACACCCGCCAGATCCCGCTGGCCCCGGACGTGGACCTCGCGCAGGTGGCCCGTACGACCCCGGGGATGACCGGCGCGGAACTCGCCAACCTCGCGAACGAGGCGGCTCTCCTCGCGGTGAAGCGGGGGCAGGACCAGGTGACCCAGACCGACCTCTCGGAGGCCCTGGAGAAGGTCCAGCTGGGTGCGGAACGGCCGCTGGTGATGCCGGAGGAGGAGCGGCGGCGTACGGCGTACCACGAGAGCGGGCACGCTCTCCTGGGCATGCTCCAGCCGGGCGCGGACCCGGTCCGCAAGATCACCATCGTCCCGCGCGGGCGCGCGCTGGGCGTCACGCTGTCCACGCCGGACGCCGACAAGTACGCGTACACCGAGGAGTACCTGCGGGGCCGGATCATCGGCGCGCTCGGCGGGATGGCGGCCGAGCAGGTCGTGTACGGGGTGATCACGACGGGCGCGGAGAGCGATCTGGAGCAGGTCACCAACATCGCGCGCGGGATGGTCGCCCGCTGGGGCATGAGCGAGCGCGTCGGCCGCCTCTCGGCCCTCCCGAACGACGCCCAGTCCGCGTACGGCCTCGCCGCGGCGCCGCAGACCCTCGACGTCATCGACGGCGAGATGCGGCGCATCGTCGACGAGTGCTACTACGAGGCGTGCCGCAAGCTGGTCGAGCACCGGGACCAGCTCGACGCGCTCGCCCTGGCGTTGCTGGAGAGCGAGACGCTGGAGGAGGCGGACGCGTACCGGGTGGCGGGGATCACGCGGCTGATGAAGGACGCGGATTAGGGCACCACGTGTCGTTTTCTGACCGGATCGACGCCCCTATAGGGGGCGCGTTCAGGGCACGCGGGCGATCAGGTAGCGGAACACGTTCGGCATCCACACCGTGCCGTCCCGCTGCACGTACGGGTGCAGCGCTTCCCGGATCTCCTTGTCCACCTGGTCCGGGTCGCCGGCCTCGACGGCCGCGTCGAACAGCCCCGTCGACAGCAGCCCCCGTACGGCGCTGTCGACACCGGCGTACCCGAAGGGGCACGCGACGCGTCCGGAGCCGTCGGGTTTGAGTCCCGCCCTGTACGCGACCTCCTCCAGGTCGTCGCGGCAGGCGGGGCGCCAGCCGCCGTTCAGGGGGTCGGCGACGCGCAGGACGGCCGAGGTGGCGCAGCGCTCCGGTGGCCCCCATCCGGCGAGGACGACGGGTGCGCCGCGCTCGGCGAGGGGGACGGCGTCGGCGAGGAGCCCGGTGCCGTGGAAGGCGGTGATCAGGGTGTACGGCTCGCGGGCCGGGGGCAGCGCGCTGCCGAGGTGGGTGTCCTGGCGCGCGCGGGGTGACCAGTGGTCCGGCAGCAGGCGCTCGCGCGCGAGGGCGAGGCGCTGGGGTGAGCGGGGTTCGGTCCCGCTGACGGTGGCTCCCCGGGAGGCGGCCATCAGGAGGGCCAGCCCCGAGCCGCAGGACAGGCCCAGGAGCCGGGTGCCGGGGCCGACGTCGAGGCGGTCGTAGGCGGCCTCGTAGAGCGGGACGAGCATCCGCTCCTGGATCTCGGACCAGTCACGCGCGCGGGCACCCGGTTCCGTGGGCGGGGCGGTGCCCGCGTGGGAGGGGGTCCGGCGCACGAGCGTAGGTGTCATCGAAAAGCGCCCCAATCCGCCGAGTTCTCGAAGCGTGTCGCCGTGTCGATTCCGCGTGGGCCCCCGTGCAGTGCTGCGGCACTTCTCCCCGCAGTTGTCAGGTAACTCCCGTACGGGGGTGCCGTCCAGGGGTCGAAGGGGGTGGTTTACGGGTGCGCCCGCGCGGGCGAAAAGAATTCACATCCCCGCAACGTGGGCCCGTAGCATCCCGTCATGGCGAAAGCACCCGTACTCACGCCGCGCGAGGTCGACTTCCCGCGCTGGTACCAGGATCTGATCACCAAGGCCGAGCTGGCCGACAACGGCCCGGTGCGCGGCACGATGGTGATCCGACCGTACGGGTACGGGCTGTGGGAGCGGACGCAGGCGGAGATGGACGCCCGGATCAAGGCGGTCGGCGCGGAGAACGCGTACTTCCCGCTGCTGATCCCCGAGTCGTACCTCACCCGTGAGGCCGACCATGTGGAGGGGTTCGCGCCGGAGCTGGCGGTCGTCACGCACGGCGGCGGCAAGGAGCTGGAGGAGCCGGCGGTCGTCCGCCCGACCTCCGAGACGATCATCAACGAGTACTTCTCGAAGTGGGTCCAGAGCTACCGGGACCTGCCCCTGCTGATCAACCAGTGGGCGAACGTGGTCCGTTGGGAGCTGCGCCCCCGGCTGTTCCTGCGGACGACGGAGTTCCTGTGGCAGGAGGGCCACACGGCGCACGCGACGTACGAGGAGGCGCGGGACTTCGCGGCGCGCATCCAGCGGGAGGTGTACGGCGACTTCCTGGAGAACGTCCTCGCGATCGACTTCGTCAGCGGGCGCAAGACGCCCCGGGAGCGTTTCGCGGGGGCGATCAACACGCTCACGCTGGAGAGCATGATGGGCGACGGCAAGGCCCTCCAGATGGTCACCAGCCACGAGCTGGGCCAGAACTTCGCGAAGGCGTTCGGCACGCGCTATCTGTCGAGGGAGGGCACCCAGGAGCACGTCTGGCAGACGTCCTGGGGTTCGACGACCCGCATGATCGGCGCGCTGGTGATGGCCCACGGGGACGACGACGGGCTGCGCGTCCCGCCCCGGCTCGCGCACGTCCAGGTGGTCGTGGTGGCCGTGAAGGACGACGAGGCGGTTCTGGCCAAGGTCCGCGAGGTCGCCGAACGGCTGCGTGCGGCGGGCCTGCGCGTGCGCGTGGACGACCGGACCGACACCCCCTTCGGGCGCCGCGCGGTCGACTGGGAGCTGAAGGGCGTCCCCGCGCGCGTGGAGGTCGGCCCGCGTGACCTGGCGAGCGGCACCGCGACCCTGGTCCGGCGCGTCCCCGGCACGAAGGAGCCGGTCGCGCTCGACGGGCTTGCCGCGCTGCTTCCCGGGTACCTGGAGGACGACCAGGCCCTCCTGCTCCGCCAGTCCCGCGCGCACCGCGAGTCCCGTACGGCGGACTGCGCGAGCGTCGGGGAGGCGGTGGAGGCGGCTTCGGCGGGCGGCTGGGCGCGCGTGCCGTGGTCGGTGCTCGGCGAGGAAGGTGAAGTCGGGCTGGGGGAACGGGGGTTGACCGTACGGTGTCTGCTCGCTGAGGACGGGTCGGTGCCGAGCGACGGGGACGCACCCGGTAACGTCGCCATCGTCGCGCGCGCGTACTGAGGGCGGTGCCCCGGGGACGCGAGCGCGGCCGAAAGGCCCCTTGCGCCCCGGGGGATCACGGCTCCCCCGGCGCGAGGAGACGGCGTACACGCCGGGGCGTATCTGTGACTACGCACCACCTTGCGGTGAGCTGTGAGGCTTCTCCGCAGATCAGCGCACCCGCCCTCGTCTCCGCTCATCAGTGCCAACTGACGGGTACGTGCAAATTATTTGGGATGGCCCGGAATAGGAACACAGCGGCACTCCCGCTCGTTGTCATTACGTGAGCACGACACAGACACCACCTGTTCTCGCCGCAGAGTTGGCGGAGGCGTGGGCCGATATCCAGCGGTACCACCCCGAACTGCCCGACCTTGCCGCGCCAGAGTCCCTGATCGGGGAGTCGTCGTCCGCGTGCGGTCACGAACTCTCCTTCGAGCGACTGCTTCACGAGGCAGTCCATGGCATCGCCGCCGCGCGCGGCGTGCGTGACACGTCCCGCGCCGGGCGGTACCACAACCGCAGATTCCTCGCGATCGCCGAGGAGCTGGGCCTCGACCACCCCGAGGAGCCGCATCCCAGCAGCGGCTTCTCGCTGGTGACGCTCAGCCCCGAGGCGAAGCGGCGCTACCGGCCCACCATCGAGCGCCTCCAGCGGGCGCTCAAGGCCCACACGGCGGCGACGACCGCGGAGACGACGCGCGCGTTCCGCGGGCCCGCCGCCCGGCACGGCTCCTCCGGGGGCGGTGTGCGGGTCAAGGCCGTGTGCGACTGCGGGCGCAACGTCCGGGTCGTCCCGTCGGTCCTCGCGCAGGCGCCGATCGTCTGCGGGGGGTGCGGGAAGCCGTTCCGCATCCCTGAGATCGCCGAGATCGTCGGGGCGGCGTAAGGGCCGTACGCACCGGCATCTCGTGGCTGCCGGTTCGGCCGTGGCGATGCCATGCGCACCCCCGTGCGCATGGCATCCACCCGCGACGGAAGCTCCCCCTACCCTGTGGCACAATGGCTAGCTGTACTCGACAGTCGCACAGGACCCCTCTCTCCTCCGGCTGACGCGTCCATCGGGCACTCGGGTACCGCAACCCCACGCGGCTCGCTCGTCGTGCCCAACCACGTCAAAACCAGGAGAGTCCACTCCCGTGGCAGTCAAGATCAAGCTGAAGCGTCTGGGCAAGATCCGTTCGCCTCACTACCGCATCGTCGTCGCCGACTCCCGCACCCGCCGTGACGGCCGTGCGATCGAGGAGATCGGCAAGTACCACCCGACGTACCACCCGTCGGTCATCGAGGTCGACGCGGACCGCGTCGCGTACTGGCTGGGTGTCGGCGCGCAGCCGACCGAGCCCGTCCTCGCGATCCTGAAGAAGACCGGCGACTGGCAGAAGTTCAAGGGCGAGCCCGCCCCGGCTCCGCTGCTCGTCGCCGAGCCGAAGAAGGCGCGTCCCACGTTCGAGGCCCTGGGCGGCGACGACGAGGGCAAGGGTGAGGCGATCACCCAGAAGAAGAAGGCCGAGAAGAAGGACGAGGCGCCTGCCGAGTCCGAGTCGGCCGAGGCCTGAGCAGCATGCTCGAAGAGGCGCTTGAGCACCTCGTGAAGGGCATCGTCGACAACCCCGACGACGTGCAGGTCGCCTCGCGCAACCTGCGCCGCGGGCGCGTGCTGGAGGTCCGGGTCCACCCCGACGACCTCGGCAAGGTGATCGGCCGCAACGGCCGCACCGCGCGCGCTCTGCGTACCGTCGTGGGCGCCATCGGCGGTCGTGGAGTCCGGGTCGACCTCGTCGACGTGGACCACGTGCGCTGACGTTTCGCACGCAACACCGGCTCGGGCCGGGGAGGGCCTTTTCGGGGGCTGTCCCCGGCCCGCAGTCGTATGAGCCGCCGTTCCCGACAGGAGATCAAGCACAGTGCAGTTGGTAGTCGCTCGCGTCGGCCGTGCCCACGGCATCAAGGGCGAGGTCACGGTGGAGGTCCGCACCGACGAGCCGGAGCTGAGGCTCGCTCCGGGCGCCGTCCTGGCCACCGACCCGGCCGCCACCGGGCCCCTGACCATCGCCACCGGCCGCGTCCACAGCGGCCGGCTCCTCCTGCGCTTCGAGGGCGTCGCCGACCGCAACGCCGCCGAGGCCCTCCGCAACACCCTCCTGATCGCCGACGTCGACCCGGAGGAGCTGCCCGAGGAGGAGGACGAGTACTACGACCACCAGCTCATGGACCTGGACGTCGTGACCGTCGACGGCACCGAGGTCGGCCGCATCACCGAGATCTCCCACCTGCCCTCCCAGGACCTCTTCATCGTCGAGCGCCCCGACGGCAGCGAGGTGATGATCCCGTTCGTCTCCGAGATCGTCACGGAGATCGACCTGGAGGAACAGCGCGCGATCATCGACCCCCCGCCGGGCCTGATCGACGACCAGGCCGACATCGTGTCGTCCCGGGACGAGGCGTAATGCGGCTCGACGTCGTCACGATCTTCCCCGAGTACCTCGACCCCCTGAACGTCTCCCTCGTCGGCAAGGCCCGCGCGCGCGGGCAGCTCGACGTACGGATCCACCACCTCCGCGACTGGACCCACGACCGCCACAACACGGTCGACGACACCCCCTACGGCGGCGGCCCCGGCATGGTCATGAAGACCGAGCCCTGGGGCGACGCCCTCGACGAGATCCTCGCCGACGGGTACGACACCGGCGCCCGCGAACCCGCGCTGATCGTCCCCACCCCCAGCGGACGCCCCTTCACGCAGGACCTCGCCGTCGAACTCTCCGAGCGGCCCTGGCTGGTGTTCACCCCGGCCCGGTACGAGGGCATCGACCGCCGGGTCGTCGACGAGTACGCGACCCGGATGCCGGTGTACGAGGTGTCCATCGGCGACTACGTCCTCGCCGGCGGCGAGGCGGCCGTCCTCGTCATCACGGAAGCCGTCGCCCGGCTGCTGCCCGGCGTGCTCGGGAACGCCGAGTCGCACCGGGACGACTCCTTCGCGCCCGGCGCGATGGCCAACCTCCTCGAAGGGCCCGTCTACACCAAGCCGCCCGCCTGGCGCGGCCGGGAGATCCCCGAGACGCTGCTCAGCGGCCACCACGGGAAGATCGCCCGCTGGCGGCGCGACGAGGCCCTCAGGCGGACCACCTTGCACCGGCCCGACCTGATCGAGCGGGCCGCCCCCGAGGGCTTCGACAAGAAGGACCGGGAGATGCTCTCGATCCTGGGCTGGGCACCCGACCCGGCGGGTGCGCCGTACGGCCGATTTTGGCGTCGCGTCGTTGACGTGGAAGAATAGGCCGCTGCTGTTGTGCCGTCCGGCGTTCGCCCCTGCCACAGGGGGACACGACGTCCGCCCCGACGGAAGCGGCAGACCTCTTTTGTGAAACCTAGTTTCCGCCTATGACCTGTGGCATGGGCGAAGAAAGCAGACGAAATGTCTCACCTGCTCGACTCCGTCGACGCCGCGTCGCTGCGCAGCGACGTCCCGGCCTTCCGCCCGGGTGACACCGTCAACGTCCACGTCCGCGTCATCGAGGGCAACCGCTCCCGTGTGCAGCAGTTCAAGGGCGTCGTCATCCGCCGCCAGGGCGCCGGTGTCCGCGAGACCTTCACGGTCCGCAAGGTCTCCTTCTCCGTCGGCGTCGAGCGCACCTTCCCGGTGCACACCCCGATCGTCGAGAAGATCGAGCTCGTCACCCGCGGTGACGTGCGTCGCGCCAAGCTGTACTACCTGCGCGAGCTGCGCGGCAAGGCCGCGAAGATCAAGGAGAAGCGCGACAACTGATCTCACGGCGGTTGTCACAGCGGGGCCGGATAGCATCGGGCCCCGATGGACACCGAAGTACGATCAACCGAACGCGACCGCTCACCAGGTCCCGCCGATCCGGCGGACGGCCCGGAGAGCCGGTCGCGTTTCGCATGGCTGCGCAGCCCCGCCGCGTGGCTGCCCGGCGGCCGGATCAGCCTCTCCCTCCTCCTCTGCCTGGTCTTTCTGCTCCTCCTCAACGCGTTCGTGGCCAAGCCCTTCCAGATTCCCAGCGGATCCATGGAGAACGGATTGAGGATCGGGGACCGGGTTCTCGTAAATAGGTTGGCGTACCGTTTCGGTGCCGAGCCGCGCCGCGGCGACGTCATCGTGTTCGACGGCACCGGGTACTTCGGGAACTCCGACTACGTCAAGCGCGTAGTGGGGGTAGGCGGTGACCGTGTGGTCTGCTGCGACAAGGAGGGGAGGATCCAGGTGAACGGCCGGTCCGTCGACGAGTCGGCGTTCCTCTTCCCGGGCGACAGCGCGTCCTCGGTGCCTTTCGTCGTGGTCGTGCCGAAGGGCACGCTCTTCGTCCTCGGCGACCACCGCAGCCGCTCCAGCGACTCCCGCGACCACCTCGGCTCGCCGGGCGGCGGCATGATTCCCGTCGGTGCCGTCATCGGGCGCGCGCAGTACGTCGTATGGCCCTGGAGCCGGATCGGGCGGGTGCCCGACGAGGAGGGCGCCTACGCGCGCGTGCCGGAGGGTGCGCATGGGTAACCGCGGCAGACCGCGCGGAGTGCCGGAGAGCGCGGCCGAGGAACTGCTCCCCACCGGATCGCGGCGCACGTCCGGTACGCCGGCCGGCGGCCGGTCCCGCGCGGAGCGGCGCAAGCTCCAGCGCAAGGTCAAGCGCAAGCGGCGGCGCTCGGCGATGCGGGAGATACCGCTGCTCGTCGGGGTCGCCGTGCTGATCGCGCTGGTGCTGAAGACGTTCCTGGTGCAGGCGTTCGTCATCCCGTCCGGGTCCATGGAGCAGACCATCCAGATCGGGGACCGGGTCCTCGTGGACAAGTTCACGCCGTGGTTCGGCTCGAAGCCCGAGCGCGGGGACGTCGTCGTCTTCAAGGACCCCGGAGGCTGGCTCGCTGACGAGCAGGCGACCGGGAAGAAGAGCGACCCCGTCGTCGTCAAGCAGGTCAAGGAGGTCCTGACCTTCATCGGGCTGCTGCCGTCCGACAACGAGAAGGACCTGATCAAACGGGTCGTCGGGGTCGGCGGCGACGTCGTCAAGTGCTGCGACGCGAACGGGAGGGTCACCGTCAACGGCACGCCTCTCGAAGAGGCGTCGTACCTGTATCCGGGCAACGAGCCCTCCCAGACCCCCTTCCAGGTCACCGTCCCCCAGGGACGGCTGTGGGTCATGGGGGACCACCGCGCGAACTCCGCGGACTCCCGCTCGCACCAGAACACGTCGTACGGCGGGACGGTCTCCGAGGACGAGGTCGTCGGAAGGGCCATGGTCATCGCCTGGCCGGTCGGGCACTGGACGAGCTTCAAGGATCCGCAAACCTTTGCTTCTGTGGCGAAGTCCGCGTCACAGAAGGCCGCCGCCTCCTCGCCGTCGCATAGGGTTGCCCAGGACGATCCGAACGGAACCGTCCGACTCCCGAGCCCTGCGGAACTCCCGCTCGTTATGGGAGTAGTGGGCCTGCGCCGTAGGTGGGGCAGGCAGCGGCACAGAGTGAGGAGCTGGCGTGGGGGATGTGGCGGTTGGCGCACGGTCCGGGCAGGACGGCGAGGATCACCGCGGACGTTCCGTGGAAGACGCCGTCCCGGCGACGGACGACGCCGTGACCTCCGGGAGTGAGCCGGTGGCGGACGGTCCCGCGGACGGGCAGCCACCCGAGGACACGGGCTCGTCCGGGGACGGTTCGGCACCCAAGGCGAAGAAGCCGCGCTCCTTCTGGAAGGAGCTGCCGATCCTCATCGGGATCGCGCTCGTCCTCGCGCTGCTGATCAAGACGTTCCTGGTGCAGGCGTTCTCGATCCCCTCCGACTCGATGCAGAACACCCTCCAGCAGGGTGACCGCGTCCTCGTCGACAAGCTCACCCCGTGGTTCGGGTCCGAGCCCGAGCGCGGTGAGGTCGTCGTCTTCCACGACCCGGCCGACTGGCTCGCCGGCGAGCCGACCGCCGACCCGAACGCGATCCAGACATTTCTGAGCTGGATCGGGCTCATGCCGTCCGCCCAGGAGAAGGACCTGATCAAGCGGGTCATCGGGGTCGGCGGCGACACGATCGAGTGCAAGGGGACCGGGCCGCTCAAGGTCAATGGCAAGGCGCTCAACGAGCCGTACGTCTACCCCGGGAACACGCCCTGCTCCATGGACGACCAGGGCGGGCAGTTCACCGTCAAGGTGCCCAAGGGCATGATCTGGGTCATGGGCGACCACCGGCAGAACTCCCGGGACTCCCGCTACAACCAGTCCGACAAGAACCACGGCATGGTTCCCGTCGACGAGGTCGTGGGGCGCGCGATCGTCAAGGCCTGGCCCATCAACCGCTGGGGCACGCTGCCGGTTCCCGACACCTTCGACCAGTCCGGGCTGAACGACCAGTCGTCGGCCGCGCTGAGCGTGGCTCCGCAGGGGGTCGCGCTGGCGGGGATGGTGCCGGTGGTGCTGTGGCGGCGGCGGAAGTACGCGGGGGCCGCGGGGGAACGCGGCTGAGCCTTTGACGGCCGGCAGGGTTTTTGCGGGGCCCGTCGGGACGCACTCGGTGCGTTCTGGCGGGCCCTGTGTGTTGGGGGCATGTGTTGGGGGCGTGTGCGGTGGGCGCGTGTCGGGGGCGTGTGCTGTGGGCGTGTGTTGTGGGAGGGAAAGCCTTTTCCCAAGGTTGTGCGGTTGGCCTCGGGGAAGGGCTGACCTTGTTCGGTACCGCCGGGTAGGGTGCCGGGTCATGGGTGGTGAGAGTGTGACGCGTACGGCTCCGCGCGGCGGGCAGGGTGGCGGGCAGGCTTCTTCGGCGGGGGCTCCCGCGGGGGGCCGGCTCGGGAACAGGCTGTCCGGGGTGGCGGTCGCCCTCGGGATCGTCATGTTCGTGGGCGGGTTCGCCTGGGCGGCCCTCGTCTACCGGCCGTACACCGTGCCGACGAACTCCATGTCGCCCACCATCCAGGCCGGTGACCGGGTGCTCGCCGAGCAGATCGGCGGGGACGAGGTGCGGCGGGGCGACGTCGTCGTCTTCAACGACAAGACGTGGGTCGAGAACGCGGCCGTCGTCAAGCGGGTCGTCGCGGTCGGCGGGGACACGGTCGCCTGCTGCACCGACGGGAAGCTGACGGTCAACGGCAAGAAGATCACCGAGCCGTATCTGGCCGACGGGGTCGCTGAGGTCACCGGCTTCCCGACGATCACCGTGCCCCAGGGGCGGCTGTTCCTCCTCGGCGACGAGCGGCAGGGGTCGCTGGACTCCACCGCGCACCTCACGGACGCGGCGCAGGGGACGGTCGCCCGGAGCGCCGTGAAGGCGCGCGTGGATGCCGTCGTGTGGCCGATGAACGGGATGCTGAAGAAACCGACCGGGTTCGAGGAGCTGGGGCCGTTGTCCCAGCCGGGGCCGGTCCGGTTGATCGTCGGGTTGATCGTCGTGGGCGGGGTGCTGGTGCTGGCGGGCGGGGCGTACGGGCCTGTCGCGGGGTTCGTGGGGCGGCGCCGGCGGAGCACGGCGCGGGCGGCGGCCGGTGCGGCCTGACGGGGCCGGGGCGTCCGGTGTGGGCGGGGCGGGTGGAGTGAGCGGGGTGTCCGGTGCGGCTGAGGGGGCTGGTGCAGGCGGGGCGTCCGGCGTGGCCGAAGGGGCTGGTGTGGGCGGAGCGTCCGGCGTGGCTGAGGGGGCTGGTGTGGGCGGGGTGTCCGGTGCGGCTGAGGCGTTCGGCTCGGGGGTGTTGCGGAAGGTCGCCCGTGTCGTGCTGCTCGATCCCGAGGACCGGGTTCTGCTGCTGCACGGGCACGAGCCCGACGATCCCGGGAACGACTGGTGGTTCACGCCCGGCGGGGGTGTCGAGGACGGGGAGAGCCGTGAGGACGCCGCCCTGCGGGAACTCGTCGAGGAGACCGGGATCAGGGATGTGCGGCTCGGGCCCGTGCTGTGGCGGCGGGTGTGCTCGTTCCCCTTCGCGGGGCGGCGGTGGGACCAGGACGAGTGGTACTACCTCGCGCGTACGACGACGACCGTGACCCGTGCCACGGCCCTCACCGAGCTGGAGCGGCGCAGTGTCGCCGGTGCGAGGTGGTGGACCTGTCGGGAACTGGGCCGGTCGCATGAGACGGTGTATCCGACCAGACTTGCCGAGCTGCTGCGCCGGCTGCTCGACGAAGGGCCCCCGCCCAGGCCCGTGACCCTTGACACGGAAATCGTCTAGGGGCGCGCGGGACTGGCGCACAATGGTGGGACCGCACGGCTGAAGGGGAACATGCCATGAGCGCCGAGGACCTCGAAAAGTACGAGACCGAGATGGAGCTGAAGCTCTATCGGGAGTACCGCGATGTCGTCGGGTTGTTCAAGTATGTGATTGAGACGGAGCGGCGGTTCTATCTCACCAACGACTACGAGATGCAGGTGCACTCGGTCCAGGGTGAGGTGTTCTTCGAGGTGTCCATGGCGGATGCCTGGGTGTGGGACATGTACCGGCCGGCTCGGTTCGTGAAGCAGGTCCGGGTGTTGACGTTCAAGGACGTGAACATCGAGGAGTTGAACAAGAGCGATCTGGAACTGCCGGGGAACTGAGTACGTCACCTGTACGGGTGACGGAGTTTTCCCCAGGTCCCGGCTTGTCCACCAAGATCCTTTCGGTCTCGCCGGGTGCGTGATCGTCGGTGCCGGAGGTGGTGCCGACATGAACACGGATCTGGCACGCAAGGCAGTCGGAGAGTACGGCGAGGAGCTGGCCGCGCGGCGGCTGGCCGACGCCGGGATGACGGTCCTGGAGCGCAACTGGCGCTCCGGCCGGGCCGGTGAGATCGACATCGTGGCGCGGGACGGGGACGTCCTGGTCGTCTGCGAGGTGAAGACACGGCGGGACGGACCCTTCCAGCACCCCCTCGCCGGGGTCACCCCCCAGAAGGCGGACCGCCTGCGCGGCCTCGCCGAACACTGGCTCCACACCCACGGCGGCGCCCCGCCCGGGGGCGTCCGCATCGACGTCGTCGCCGTGCTCCTGCCCCGGCGCGGGGCCGCCGTCGTCGAGCACGTGCGGGGGGTGGCCTGAGATGGGGTTCGCACGCACGTGTTCCGTGGCCCTGGTGGGGGTCGAGGGAGTCGTCGTCGAGGTCCAGGCGGACCTGGAGCCGGGGGTGGCGGCGTTCACGTTGGTGGGGCTGCCGGACAAGAGCCTGACGGAGAGCCGGGACCGGGTGCGGGCGGCTGTCGTCAACTCGGGTGGCGAGTGGCCGCAGAAGAAGCTCACGGTCGGGCTCAGCCCGGCGTCGGTGCCCAAGGCGGGCTCCGGCTTCGATCTCGCCGTCGCCTGCGCGGTGCTCGGCGCGGCGGAGCGGATCGATCCGAGGGTGCTGGCCGACATCGTGATGATCGGCGAGCTGGGGCTGGACGGGCGGGTGCGTCCCGTGCGGGGCATCCTGCCCGCCGTGCTGGCCGCCGCAGAGGCGGGGTACCAGCAGGTCGTCGTCCCGGAGTGCGCGGCGGCGGAGGCGTCGCTGGTCCCCGGGGTGTCCGTGCTCGGGGTGCGCAGTCTGCGCCAGCTCATCGCCGTCCTCGCGGACGAGCCGGTGCCCGAGGAGGAGCCGGACGAGGCGGGGCGGCCCGATCCGCTGCTGGCGGGCCTGCGGGTGCCCGGGACGGGCGCGGCCACCGGCATCCACAGCATGGGCGCGGCCCAGCAGGACCAGGGCCACGACCTCGCCGACGTCGTGGGCCAGCTCTCGGCCCGTACGGCCGTGGAGGTCTCGGCGGCCGGTGGCCACCACCTGTTTCTGGAGGGTCCGCCAGGAGCCGGCAAGACCATGCTGGCGGAGCGGCTGCCGGCCGTGCTGCCCCCGCTCGGGCGGGAGGACTCCCTGGAGGTCACGGCCGTCCACTCGGTGGCCGGACTGCTGCCGCCGGGCAAGCCGCTCGTCGACGTGGCCCCCTACTGCGCCCCGCACCACTCGGCCACGATGCAGGCGCTCGTCGGAGGCGGCCCTGGCATCGCCCGGCCGGGAGCGGTGTCCCTGGCCCATCGCGGGGTGCTTTTTCTCGACGAGGCCCCGGAGTTCAACAGCACCGCGCTCGACGCCCTCCGACAGCCCCTGGAGGCGGGGCATGTGGTGATCGCCCGCAGCGCCGGCGTGGTGCGGTTCCCGGCGCGCTTCCTCATGGTGCTGGCGGCGAACCCGTGCCCCTGCGGGAGGTTCTCGCAGCGGGACACGCTGTGCGAGTGCCCGCCCTCCGTGATCCGCCGCTACCAGGCCCGGCTCTCCGGGCCGCTCCTCGACCGGGTCGACCTGAGGGTCGAGGTGGACCCCGTCAGCCGCGCCGAACTGGCGTACCGCGGGCCCGGCGGGGAGTCCACGGCGACGGTCGCCGCGCGGGTGCTGGCCGCCCGGGAGCGCGCGGCGGCCCGGCTGGCCGGCACGCCGTGGCGGACCAACAGCGAGGTCCCCGGCCGGGAGCTGCGCAGCCGCTGGCAGGCGGTGCCCGGTGCGATGGACGAGGCCGAGCGGGGGCTCGAACGCGGTGTGCTCACCGCCCGGGGCGTCGACCGCGTCCTGCGGGTCGCCTGGACGGTCGCCGACCTCGTCGGCCACGACCGCCCCGACACGGCCGATGTCGCCCTGGCGCTGCAACTGCGGACCGGGGTACCGCGCGGGGTGCCGATGGCGATCGGCGCGCTGACCTGACGCATGTGGTCGGGCCGCGTACCGAGGTGCGGTGCGCGGCCCCTCTCGGAAGGAGCTGTGGGTGGACGAGGAAGAGCGGGTTGCTCGGGTGTTTCTTGGGCGGGTTGTCGAGCCTGGGGATGAGGTCGGGGGGCGGTGGGTTCGGGGGGTCGGGGCTGTGGAGGCGGCTCGGTGGGTTCGGTGGGGTGGCGGTGTGCCGGAGGGGGTTGGTGAGCGGCGGTGGAGTGGGATGCGGGGGCGGGCCCTGGAGGCTGATGGGGAGCGGGATCTTGAGGTGGCTCGGGGGGTGGGGGCTCGGTTCGTGTGTCCGGGGGAGGGGGAGTGGCCTTCGACGCTGGACGAGTTGGGGGACGCGCGGCCGTTGGGGCTGTGGGTGCGGGGGCGGGCGAGTCTGAGGGTGTGGGCTTTGCGGTCGGTGGCCGTGGTGGGGGCTCGGGCCTGCACGGAGTACGGGGCTCATGTGGGGGCCGCCATGGGGGCGGGGCTGGCCGAGCGGGGGTGGGTCGTTGTGTCCGGGGGTGCTTACGGGGTCGACGGGGCCGCTCATCGCGGGGCGCTCGGCGTCGGTGGGGCGACCGTCGCGGTGCTGGCCTGCGGGGTCGACCGGGCCTATCCGCGCGGGCACGCCGAGTTGATCGAGCGGATCGCCGAGCAGGGGCTGGTGGTGGGGGAGTTGCCGCCGGGAGCGCACCCGACGCCGAGCCGGTTCGTGCTCAGGAACCGGGTGATCGCTGCGTTGACGCGGGGGACCGTGGTCGTGGAAGCGGCCGTGCGCAGTGGGTCGCTGGTGACGGCCCGGGCCGCGCTGCGGCTGGGGCGGTACACGATGGGGGTGCCGGGGCCGGTGACGAGCGCGTTGTCGGCGGGGGTGCACGAACTGCTGCGCGGGCAGGGGCAGGTGGTGACGGACGCCGCCGATGTCGTGGAGCTGGTGGGGGAGATGGGGGAGCTGGGGCCGGAGAGGAGAGGGCCCGTGCTGCCCCGGGATCTGCTGGGCGCGGCCACGGCACAGGTGCTGGACGCGCTGCCGGGCAACCGTGCCGCCGGTGTCGTGGAGATCGCGCGGGCCGCGTTGACCTCCCGGGACGACGCCGTCGCCCGGCTGTACGAACTGCGGGCGCTCGGGTACGTCGAACGACACGGCGAGAACTGGAAGTTGACACGCCAGGCGGTGATGTCCGTTCGGGGCCCCCGGAGCGGGCGGTGAGGCCCGTGGTTCGGCCGTCCGAGGGAACGCGTAACCCCTTGGGAATTCCGGCAGTTGACGGACGCGACAGATCACACGAGTGCCGGGCGGAGCCCTGGGGGACGGGAGAGTGAACGTATCTGCGCACCGTCCGGGGCTCGTTCTTCGCACACCGCGACACCTTTGTCACGCTACGCTCACGAGGATTCCGGCACAGACCGGCTGTAGGCACTCCTACCTCACGTACTCACGGCAGAACGGCACAAGGCGACGAATGCCCCAGCACACCTCCGGGTCCGACCGGACGGCCGGCCCCCCAGCCGCCCGGGACGGCGGCAGCGTGCGGCCCGCTCCCTCGACGCTCGACGAGCTGTGGCGGTCGTACAAGGAGACGGGGGACGAACGGCTGCGGGAGCAGCTCATCCTGCACTACTCGCCCCTCGTGAAATACGTGGCGGGACGGGTGAGCGTCGGGCTGCCGCCCAATGTGGAGCAGGCGGACTTCGTGTCGTCCGGGATCTTCGGGCTGATCGACGCGATCGAGAAGTTCGACGTCGGGCGGGAGATCAAGTTCGAGACGTACGCCATCACCCGGATCCGGGGGGCGATGATCGACGAACTGCGGGCGCTGGACTGGATTCCGCGGTCCGTGCGGCAGAAGGCGCGGAACGTGGAGCGGGCGTACGCGACGCTGGAGGCGCGGCTCAGGCGGACGCCGAGCGAGCAGGAGGTGGCGGCGGAGCTGGGGATCGCCGTCGAGGATCTGCACGCCGTGTTCAGTCAGCTGTCGCTGGCCAACGTCGTCGCGCTCGACGAACTGCTGCACGTCGGCAGCGAGAACGGGGACGGGCTCAGCTTCGTGGACACGCTGGAGGACCACGCCGCCGACAACCCCGTCGAGGTCGCCGAGGACCGGGAGCTGCGGAGGTTCCTGGCGCGGGCCATCAACACGCTGCCCGACCGGGAGAAGACCGTCGTGACCCTCTACTACTACGAGGGGCTCACGCTCGCGGAGATCGGGAACGTGCTCGGGGTGACCGAGAGCCGGGTCAGCCAGATCCACACGAAGTCGGTGCTCCAGCTGCGGGCGAAGCTGGCCGGGTTCGGGAGGTGAGACTCCCGTGCCGGGCGGCTCGTCCGTACAGTGGATGCCGTGCCAAGGATTCGAGCGGCCTCCGTGGCCGAGCACCGGTCGATGCAGCGAGCCGCCCTGTTGGACGCGGCTCGGTCCCTGTTGTCCGAAGGGGGGACGGAGGCGCTGACGTTTCCGGCGCTCGCCGAGCGGACGGGGCTCGCGCGGTCGTCCGTGTACGAGTACTTCCGGTCCCGGGCGGCTGTCGTCGAGGAGTTGTGCGAGGTCGACTTCCCGGTGTGGGCCGCTGAGGTCGAGGTGGCCATGGGGGCGGCTCGGGGGGGTGCGGGGAAGGTCGAGGCGTATGTGCGCAAGCAGTTGGAGCTGGTCGGGGACCGGCGGCATCGGGCTGTGGTCGCCATCTCGGCGAGTGAGCTGGACGCGGGGGCCCGGGAGAAGATCCGGGCCGCGCACGGGGGGCTGGTCGCGATGATCGTCGAGGCGCTGGCGGAACTCGGACACGCTGAGCCCCGGCTGGCGGCGATGCTGGTTCAGGGCGTGGTGGATTCCGCTGTGCGGCGCATCGAGCTGGGGGTCGAGGATCCTGGGGCGGTTGCCGAGGCCGCGGTGGGGATGGTGCTGCGGGGGGTGTCCAGGTAGGGGAGCAGTCTTGGCGGGGTTCGGGGGAGGAGGGAGAGAGGGTTGAGGTAGGTGTTTCCCTGTTTCAGGCCCCAGTGGAGGCAGGGGATCGTGCAGTGGGTTCCGTCGGGTTCCACCTTGCCGATGAGCTGGCCCTCCTCGACCTTGTCGCCCTTGGAGACCGTGGGGTGGACCGGTTCGTAGGTTGTGTGGAGGCCTGTTGCGGTGAGTCGCAGGGTGATTACTCCTCTGCCTGCCACGCGGCCGGCGAAGGTCACCGTGGCTCGGGAGACCGCTCGTACCGGGGTGCCCGGGGGTGTGGAGAGGTCGACGCCTCGGTGGCCGGCCGTGTAGGGGGTCGGGGGCGGGGTGTAGGGGCGGAGGATCGGGGGGTGGGGGGTTACCGGCCAGGTGGTGGCCGGGGGGAGCAGGAGCAGCAGGGCGTAGAGGGTTTTCTGCATGAGTGGAGCGTCGTCCTCGGCGGTCGTCCGTGTTCACGCCTGTGGAGTACTCCCCGGTTGTGGACAGCGGCGTCATCCGGGGGTGTACGCGTCCCGTACACTTTTAGCGGCGATCCGGGTCACCGGGTCGACTTCGCACGCCCCGGTACGGGGCCGGAAACGGTCCGTACTCTGCGCCTCTCGGTCCTCGTGGCTCGGCGCATCGCGGGCGTCAGGCGCGGGAACCGTCCGGTTTCCGCGGCACAACCGAGAAAACTAGGAGTGCGGCCATGGCCGTCGTCACGATGCGGGAGCTGCTGGAGAGCGGCGTCCACTTCGGTCACCAGACCCGTCGCTGGAACCCGAAGATGAAGCGCTTCATCTTCACCGAGCGCAACGGCATCTACATCATCGACCTGCTCCAGTCGCTGTCGTACATCGACCGCGCCTACGAGTTCGTCAAGGAGACCGTCGCCCACGGCGGCACGGTCATGTTCGTCGGCACGAAGAAGCAGGCGCAGGAGGCCATCGCCGAGCAGGCGACCCGCGTCGGCATGCCGTACGTCAACCAGCGCTGGCTGGGCGGCATGCTCACCAACTTCTCGACCGTCTACAAGCGCCTCCAGCGTCTGAAGGAGCTTGAGCTCATCGACTTCGAGGACGTCGCCGCGTCCGGTCTCACCAAGAAGGAACTCCTCGTGCTCTCGCGCGAGAAGGCCAAGCTGGAGAAGACCCTCGGCGGTATCCGCGAGATGTCCAAGGTTCCCAGCGCCGTCTGGATCGTGGACACCAAGAAGGAGCACATCGCCGTCGGCGAGGCGCGCAAGCTGAACATCCCGGTCGTCGCGATCCTCGACACCAACTGCGACCCCGACGAGGTCGACTACAAGATCCCGGGCAACGACGACGCGATCCGCTCCGTCACCCTGCTCACCCGCGTCATCGCCGACGCCGTCGCCGAGGGCCTCATCTCCCGTTCCGGCGTCAACACCGGCGACAAGGGTGACAAGGCCGCCGCCGAGCCGCTCGCCGCCTGGGAGCGCGACCTGCTCGAGGGCGAGAAGAAGGCCGACGAGGCGCCCGCCGCCGAGACCCCCGCCGCCGAGGCTCCGGCCGAGGAGGCCCCGGTCGCCGAGGCCGCCGCCGAGGTCGAGGCCCCGGCCGCCGAGGCCGAGCAGGCCTGATCCGCCACCGTCAGCGTTGACGGCGGGGGCGACGACATCCGAGTCGCCCCCGCCGTTCACCCGCAGGTCCCGCGCCACCGCTACACGTAGGCCGGGACCGGGTAGATCTTCCAGACTTCGAGAAAGACTTAACGACTCATGGCGAACTACACCGCCGCCGACGTCAAGAAGCTCCGCGAGCTCACCGGTGCCGGCATGATGGACTGCAAGAAGGCCCTGGACGAGGCCGACGGCAACGTCGAGAAGGCCGTCGAGGCGCTGCGCATCAAGGGCCAGAAGGGCGTCGCCAAGCGCGAGGGCCGCTCCGCCGAGAACGGCGCCGTGGTCTCGATCATCGCGGACGACAACTCCTCCGGCGTCCTCGTCGAGCTGAAGTGCGAGACCGACTTCGTCGCCAAGGGCGAGAAGTTCCAGGCCGTCGCGCAGCAGATCGCCGAGCACGTCGTCAAGACGTCCCCGGCCGACCTCGCCGCCCTGCTCGGCTCCGAGATCGAGGCCGGCAAGACCGTCCAGGCGTTCGTCGACGAGGCCAACGCCAACCTCGGCGAGAAGATCGTCCTCGACCGCTTCGCGCAGTACAGCGACGGCTTCGTCCTCGCGTACATGCACCGCACGATGCCCGACCTGCCGCCGCAGATCGGTGTCCTCGTCGAGCTGGACAAGCCGAACGCCGAGGTCGCCAAGGGCGTCGCGCAGCACATCGCCGCGTTCGCGCCGAAGTACCTCACCAAGGACGACGTCCCGGCCGAGATCGTCGAGTCGGAGCGCCGTATCGCCGAGGAGACCACCCGCGCCGAGGGCAAGCCCGAGGCCGCGATCGCCAAGATCGTCGAGGGTCGCGTGAACGGCTTCTTCAAGGACGCCACGCTGCTCGGCCAGCCCTACGCGCTGGACAACAAGAAGTCCGTCCAGAAGGTCCTGGACGAGGCCGGTGTCACCCTGAAGCGCTTCACGCGCATCAAGGTCGGCATCTGAGTCCGTACCGCGACGAGCACCCGATCCCGATAAGGTCGGGTGCGCGTGACGGACGACCGCAGATCTGACAAGGAGGCCATTGCCGCGCACGGGTTGCGAACACATCCCACCGGCAGTGGCCTTCTTCGTATGTGCACCACGTGAAAGAGACGGGATCACCCATGACCCAGAAGAGCGACGACGGCAAGGTACGCGGCCGGTTCATGCTGAAGCTGTCCGGCGAGGCGTTCGCCGGTGGCGGCGGCCTGGGTGTGGACCCCGACGTGGTGCACAAGATCGCCCGTGAGATCGCCGCGGTCGTCCGCGACGGCGCGCAGATCGCCGTCGTCATCGGCGGCGGCAACTTCTTCCGGGGCGCCGAACTCCAGGTCCGCGGCATGGACCGGGCCCGCTCGGACTACATGGGCATGCTCGGCACCGTCATGAACTGCCTCGCCCTCCAGGACTTCCTGGAGAAGGAGGGCATCGACAGCCGGGTCCAGACCGCCATCACGATGGGCCAGGTCGCCGAGCCGTACATCCCGCTGCGCGCCGTGCGCCACCTGGAGAAGGGCCGCGTCGTCATCTTCGGCGCGGGCATGGGCATGCCGTACTTCTCCACCGACACCACCGCCGCCCAGCGCGCCCTGGAGATCGACGCCGAGGCGCTCCTCATGGGCAAGAACGGCGTCGACGGGGTCTACGACTCCGACCCGAAGACCAACCCGGACGCGGTCAAGTTCGACGCGCTCGGCTACGGCGACGTCATCACCCGCGACCTCAAGGTCGCCGACGCCACCGCCATCACGCTGTGCCGCGACAACAAGCTGCCCATCCTCGTCTTCGAGCTGCTGGCCGAGGGCAATATCGCGCGCGCCGTCAAGGGTGAGAAGATCGGCACTCTGGTGGGTGACCAGGACACCCGGGCCTGACCGGGGGATGGACAATGTCCTGCCGGTCGGGAACCGTGCAGGAAGAAGACGCGACGCAGCCGGCCGCCGCCGACAGGCACCCGCAGCCGGGCCTACTCAAGACACGCAGGAGCAAGTGGTGATCGAAGAGACCCTCCTCGAAGCCGAGGAGAAGATGGAGAAGGCCGTCGTGGTCGCCAAGGAGGACTTCGCCGCGATCCGCACCGGCCGTGCGCACCCGGCGATGTTCAACAAGATCGTGGCCGAGTACTACGGGGCACCGACGCCGATCAACCAGCTGGCCTCGTTCTCCGTGCCGGAGCCGCGCATGGCCGTCGTCACCCCGTTCGACAAGACGGCGCTGCGCAACATCGAGCAGGCGATCCGGGACTCCGACCTCGGGGTCAACCCCAGCAACGACGGCAACATCATCCGCGTCAACTTCCCCGAGTTGACCGAGGAGCGGCGCCGCGACTACATCAAGGTCGCGCGCGGCAAGGCCGAGGACTCCCGGGTCTCCATCCGCGCCGTGCGCCGCAAGGCCAAGGACACCCTCGACAAGCTCGTCAAGGACAAGGAGTCCGGCGAGGACGAGGTCCGCCGCGCGGAGAAGGAGCTCGACGACCTGACCGCGAAGTACGTCGCTCAGGTGGACGAGCTGCTCAAGCACAAAGAAGCGGAGCTGCTCGAAGTCTGATGAACGACTCTTCCTGGGGGGCGCCGCCACAGTCCGGGCAGGCCGGGTATTGGGGGGGCGCTCCGGCGGGTCCCGCGTACGATGCGCCGCAGGCGCAGCAGACTCGCCCCATGCCCATCGTGCCCCACGACGAGAACCCGTCGGCGCAGCCCCAGGCGGCGGTGCCGCAGAATCCGGAGCCCATGGCCGACGAGCGGCAGCCCGCGCCGCAGAAGAAGAGCGCGGGGCGTGATCTGGGCGCGGCCATAGGGGTCGGGGTCGGACTCGGGGTGGTGATCGTCGCCTCGCTGTTCATCGTCAAGGCCGTGTTCGTCGGGGTGATAGCGGTCGCCGTCGTCGTCGGGCTGTGGGAGCTGACCAGTCGGCTCCAGGAACGCAAGGGGATCAAGGCGCCGCTGGTGCCGCTCGCCGTCGGCGGTGCGGCGATGGTCGTCGCCGGGTACGTACGGGGGCCCGAGGGGGCCTGGGTCGCCATGGCGCTCACGGCCCTCGCGGTGCTGGTCTGGCGGATGACGGAACCTCCCGAGGGATACCTCAAGGACGTCACCGCCGGGGTCTTCGCCGCGTTCTACGTGCCCTTCCTGGCCACGTTCGTCGCGCTGATGCTCACCGCCGGCGACGGGCACCGCCGGGTGCTCGTCTTCCTGGTCCTGACGGTCGTCAGCGACACGGGGGCGTACGCCGTCGGCTGGCGCTTCGGCAAGCACAAGCTCGCGCCCCGCATCAGCCCCGGCAAGACCCGCGAGGGCCTGTTCGGAGCGGTCACGTTCGCCATGGTCGCGGGCGCCCTGCTCATGCAGTACGTCATCGAGGACGGCACCTGGTGGCAGGGCCTCCTCCTCGGCCTCGCGGTCGCCGCGAGTGCGACGCTGGGTGACCTGGGCGAGTCGATGATCAAGCGGGACCTGGGCATCAAGGACATGGGCACGCTTCTGCCGGGCCATGGCGGCATCATGGACCGGCTGGACTCCCTGCTGCCGACGGCGCCGGTGGTGTGGTCGTTGCTGGTGTTGTTCGTCGGCTCCGGCTGACCCCTCGCGATGCGTGGAGCCCTCGCCCTTCCCGGGCGGGGGCTCTTTGCGTAGGGTGCCGCGCATGGCGTGGGGGAGACGGGGGTACGGGGAGCTGCCGTGCGAGTACTGCGGTGAGCCCGTCCCGCAGAACGGGCGGCGGTTCCGGAAGAGGTACTGCGGGTGGAAGCACCGGAGGAAGGCGTCGCGGCTCAGGCGGGTCTTCGATCTGATCGACGGCCTGATCGACTTGGTCACGAGCTGAGGCACTCTCCCGCGTCTGCGACACTGGAAGGGCTCGTGGCATCAGGCCGCGGGCTCTTCGTTCGTCCCCGCGGCTCTGCGGGGTGGTCCGGTGAGGTCTCCTGGCCTGGGCATGGCCCAGCCGTCGTACCCGCTGACGCGGGGGTGCCGGACCGTGTCGTCTTGAGGAGTTGTACGACCGTGGCACGTCCAGTTCCCGGCGAGCTGACGTTCGCCGCCCCCCGCGGAGCCCAGAAGCCGCCGCGGCATCTTGCCGACCTCTCGCCCGCCGAGCGGAAAGCGGCCGTCGCGGAGATCGGGGAGAAGCCGTTTCGCGCGAAGCAGCTTTCGCAGCACTACTTCGCGCGGTACGCGCACGACCCGGCGGAGTGGACCGATATTCCGGCGGGGTCTCGGGGGAAGCTTCAGGAAGCGCTGTTTCCTGAGCTGATGAGTGTCGTGCGGCATCTGTCCACCGACGAGGGGGCCACCCGCAAGACGCTGTGGCGGATGTTCGACGGGACGCTCGTCGAGTCGGTGCTGATGCGGTACCCGGACCGGGTGACGATGTGCATCAGCTCGCAGGCCGGGTGCGGGATGAACTGCCCGTTCTGCGCGACGGGGCAGGCAGGGCTGGACCGGAACCTGTCCACCGCCGAGATCGTGCACCAGATCGTGGACGGGATGCGGGCACTCCGGGACGGAGAGGTGCCCGGAGGGCCGGCGCGGCTGTCCAACATCGTCTTCATGGGGATGGGCGAGCCGCTCGCCAACTACAAGCGCGTCGTCGGTGCCATTCGCGCGCTCACCGACCCGAACCCCGACGGGCTCGGGCTCTCGCAGCGCGGGATCACCGTGTCGACCGTCGGGCTCGTCCCGGCGATCAACCGGTTCGCGGACGAGGGGCTCAAGTGCCGGCTCGCGATCTCGCTGCACGCGCCCGACGACGAGCTGCGCGACACCCTCGTACCCGTCAACACCCGGTGGAAGGTCCGCGAGGTGCTGGACGCCGGGTTCGAGTACGTGGAGAAGTCGGGGCGGCGGCTGTCGATCGAGTACGCGCTGATCCGGGACATCAACGACCAGGGGTGGCGCGGGGACCGGCTGGGGCGGCTGCTGCGGGGGAAGCCCGTGCACGTCAATCTGATCCCGCTCAATCCGACGCCGGGGTCGAAGTGGACCGCGTCGCGGCCCGAGGACGAGAAGGCGTTCGTGGAGGCCATCGCGGCGCACGGCGTGCCGGTCACCGTCCGGGACACCCGGGGGCAGGAGATCGACGGGGCGTGTGGACAGCTCGCCGCTACCGAACGGTAAGCTCGTAGTCGTACAGTCATGTAGCAGTCATATATCCGACAGGGGAGCGCGACAGCGCTGAGAGTGCGGCGAACGGGCCGCAGACCCTCTGAACCTCGCCCAGGTCATTCTGGGTAGGAAGTTCGGTCATCACCGTGAAGAAGTTCGTCGTCGTCGCCGTGGGTCTCGGCATGGTCGCGCTGTCCGCGTGCGGATCATCGTCCGAGGGGTCTGATAATCAGACCTCCTCCGGCTCCAAGACCGTCACCCTCGTCAGCCACAGCTCGTGGGCCGTCTCCAAGCCCGTCCTCGCCGCCTTCGAGAAGACCTCCGGCTACCAGGTCAAGGTCCTGACCGACGGCGACGCCGGGCAGGCCGTCAACAAGGCGATCCTGACGAAGGACAACCCGCAGGGCGACGTCTTCTTCGGCGTCGACAACACCCTCCTGTCCCGCGCCCTCGACAACGGCCTCTTCCAGCCGTACGAGGCGAAGGGCCTCGCGCAGGTCGGCGAGGAGTTCCAGCTCGACGCCGGAAAGCACCGGGTCACGCCCATCGACTACGGCGACATCTGCGTCAACTACGACAAGAAGTACTTCGCCGACCACAAGCTCGCGCCGCCGGCGTCGTACGACGACCTGATCAAGCCCGAGTACAAGAACCTGCTGGTCACCGAGAACGTCTCCACCTCCTCCCCGGGCCTGGGCTTCCTGCTGGGGACGGCCGCGAAGTACGGGGACGACGGCTGGCAGGGCTACTGGAAGAAGCTGAAGGCGAACGGCGTCGAGGTCGTCGACGGCTGGGACCAGGCGTACAACGAGGCGTTCTCGGGGTCGGCCGGCGGCAGGAAGGCCAAGGGGGACCGGCCGCTCGTCGTGTCGTACGCCTCCTCCCCGCCCGCCGAGGTGATCTACGCCGACCCGAAGCCGGCGACCGCGCCGACCGGGGTCGCCGAGGGCACCTGTTTCCGGCAGGTCGAGTTCGCCGGGCTGCTCAGCAACGCGAAGAACACGGCGGGCGGCAAGGCGCTGATCGACTTCCTGATCGGCCGGGAGTTCCAGCAGGACATGCCGCTGAACATGTTCGTGTACCCGGTGCTTCAAGGGGCCGCCGTCCCGGCCGAGTTCACGAAGTTCGGCCCCGCCGCGAAGTCCCCCGCGACCATGGCCCCGGCGAAGATCGCCGCCGAGCGTGACGACTGGGTCAAGACGTGGGCCTCTCTCGTCCTCAAGTAGTCCGGCTGGGCCTGATGGCCCTGCCGCTCGCGTTCTTCGGGATCTTCTTCGCCTACCCGGTCGTCGCGATCCTGCTGCGCGGCCTGCACGCGGACGGCACCTGGCACCTCGGCCGGCTGGGGGACGTCCTCGGCCAGTCCGACATCCGGCACGTCCTGTGGTTCACGACCTGGCAGGCCCTCGCGTCCACCGCGCTGACCCTGCTGATCGCCCTGCCGGGCGCGTACGTCTTCGCCCGCCTCGACTTCCCCGGCCGCGGCGTGCTGCGCGCGGTCGTCACCGTCCCGTTCGTGCTGCCGACGGTCGTCGTCGGTACGGCGTTCCTGGCGCTCGTGGGCCGGGGCGGCCTCACCGACGAGCTGTGGGGCGTACGGCTGGACACGACCGTGTGGGCGATCCTGCTGGCGCACGTCTTCTTCAACTACGCGGTCGTCGTGCGGACCGTCGGCGGGCTCTGGGCCCAGCTCGACCCGCGGCAGGAGGAGGCGGCGCGGGTGCTGGGGGCGTCGCGGCTGCGGGCGTTCGCCGGAGTCACGCTGCCCGCGCTCGGGCCGGCCGTCGCGGCTGCCGCGCTGATGGTGTTCCTGTTCACGTTCACGTCGTTCGGGGTCGTGCAGATCCTCGGCGGGCCGACGTTCTCGACCCTGGAGGTCGAGATCTACCGGCAGACGTCCGAGATCTTCGACCTGTCGACGGCCGCTGTGCTTACGGTCGTCCAGTTCGCGGCGGTGGGGGCGATCCTCGCCGTGCACGCGTGGACCGTACGGCGGCGGGAGAGCGCGCTGCGGCTGGTGGACGCGTCGCTGACGGCGCGCAGGCCGCGCGGCCTCGGCCAATGGGCGCTGCTGGCCGGGGTGTTGATGACGATCGCCCTCCTTCTTGTCCTCCCCCTCGCCGTCCTGGTCCAACGCTCCCTCGGGGGAACGGACTTCGCGTACTACCGGGCGCTCACCTCCGACGACGGGAACGTCTTCCTGGTGCCGCCGATCGAGGCGATCGGCAACTCGCTGGAGTACGCGGTCGTCGCGACCGGGATCGCCGTGCTGATCGGGGGACTCGCCGCCGCCGCGCTCGCCCGGCGTGACGCGGGGCGGCTGGTGCGGGGGTTCGACGCGCTGCTGATGCTGCCGCTCGGGGTGTCGGCGGTGACCGTCGGGTTCGGGTTCCTGATCTCGCTCGACGAACCGCCGCTGGATCTGCGGAGTTCGTGGCTGCTGGTGCCGCTCGCGCAGGCGCTCGTGGGGGTGCCGTTCGTGGTGCGGACGATGCTGCCGGTGCTGCGGGCGGTGGACCAGCGGCTGCGGGAGGCCGCCGCCGTGCTCGGGGCGTCGCCGTGGCGGGTGTGGCGGGAGGTCGATCTCCCTTTGGTGCGGCGGGCGTTGCTCGTCGCCGCCGGGTTCGCGTTCGCCGTGTCGCTCGGGGAGTTCGGGGCGACCGTGTTCATCGCGCGGCCCGACAACCCCACGCTGCCCGTCGCCGTGGCGCGGCTGCTGGGGCGGGCCGGGGAGCTCAACTACGGGCAGGCGATGGCCCTTTCGACGATCCTGATGCTGGTGTGCGCGGTGGCTCTGCTGGTGCTGGAGCGGCTGCGGACCGAGCGGAGCGGGGAGCTGTGATGCTTCGGAACGGGGAGTTCTAGGTGCTGAGGCTTGAGGGCGCGACCGTGCGGTTCGGGGGGCGGGCCGTGCTGGACGCCGTCGATCTGGAGGTCGGGGAGCACGAGGTGGTGTGTGTGCTCGGGCCCAGCGGGAGCGGGAAGTCGACGTTGCTGCGGGTGGTCGCCGGGCTTCAGTCCCTCGACGCCGGGCGGGTGTCGCTCGGGGGGAAGGACCAGGGCGGGGTGCCGGCGCATCGGCGGGAAGTGGGGCTGATGTTCCAGGACCATCAGCTGTTTCCGCAGCGGGATGTCGCCGGGAACGTCGCGTTCGGGCTGCGGATGCATGGTGCCTCGCGGGGGGAACAGGCGTCGCGGGTCGAGGAGTTGCTCGACCTCGTCGGGCTGCCGGGGGCCGGGCGGCGGGCCGTCGGGGCGTTGTCCGGGGGCGAGCAGCAGCGGGTCGCGCTGGCGCGGGCGCTGGCTCCTCGGCCACGGCTGCTCATGCTGGACGAGCCGTTGGGGCAGCTGGACCGGTCGCTGCGGGAGCGGCTCGTCGTCGAACTGCGGGAGCTGTTCGGGGGGTTGGGGACGACCGTGCTCGCCGTCACGCACGACCAGGGGGAGGCGTTCGCCCTCGCCGACCGGGTCGTCGTGATGCGGGACGGGCGGATCGCCCAGTCCGGTACGCCGCTCGACGTGTGGCAGCGGCCCGCCGACGCGTTCGTCGCGCGGTTCCTCGGCTTCGAGAACGTCGTACCGGCTTCCGTCGAGGGGGAGTTCGCGCTCACGCCGTGGGGGAAGGTGCCGGTGCCCGCCGGGTCGGCGCAGGGGGAGCGGGACGTGCTGGTGCGGGCCGCCGGGGTGCGGATCGGGGAGGGGCCGCGGTGCGTCGTCGTCGGACGGACGTTCAAGGGGACGCACGTTTCGGTGCAGTTGGCACCCGAGGGGGACGCGCCCCGGCTGGAGGCGGCGGTGGCGCTGCGGGAGGCTCCGGGGGTCGGGGATGTCGTCGGAGTGGGGTTCGACGCGGCCGAAGTGGTCGTTCTCGGCGGGGACGAATCGGTCTAGCGTCGAGGCATGACGCTTCTTTCGCACGACCGTTACTGCGACGAGATCGCCCTGCGGGTCGGGGAGTTGAGGGCCGTGGCCGGGTCCGGGGTGGACCTCGGGGCCGCCGTGCCGACCTGTCCGGAGTGGTCCGTCGAGGATCTGCTGCGGCATGTCGGGGGCGCGCTCGGGTGGGTCGAGCGGATGGTGCGGACACGGTCCGAGGAACGGCTGCCCGAGGTCGCCGCGCCCGAGTTCGCGGGCGACGCCGGGGCGCTCGGGGCGTGGCTGGAGGAGACCGGGCGCGGGGTCGTGGCGGCGCTGCGGGACGCCGGGGCGAAGGCGCGGGTGTGGGCCTGGGCGGACCGGTGGGACGCCGGGTTCTGGGCGCGGCGTATGGCGCACGAACTGACCGTGCACGGCGCCGACGCGGCGTTCGCCGCCGGGGTGCCGTACGGCGTCGTGCCCGAGGTCGCCGCCGACACGCTCGACGAGTGGCTGGAGATCGTCGTGTGGGTGCAGCGGAACATGCCGCACATCGCCGCCGAGGAACTGCGGGAGGCGGCCTCGCGGGGGAGCCTGCATCTGCACGCGACCGATGTGCCGGGGGCCGAGTGGATCGTGGAGTGGGGGGCCGACGGGGTGACCTGGCGGCGGGGGCACGAGAAGGCGGACGTGGTGATGCGGGGGCCGCTCGCCGACGTGATGCTCGCGTTCTACCGGCGGCTGCCGTTGGACGCGGTGGACGTGGTGGGGGAGCGGCGGGTGCTGGAGTACTGGCTGGAGCGGGCGAGCATGGGGTGAGGCGGAGGGGGCGGCAACTGTGGGGACGGGCCCGCCACTCGAGCGGCGGGCCCGTCGACATGCCTGGCGTCAGCGGTTGCTGCTGCCCTTCCTGCGCATGCCGAAGAAGATCGCGCCGCCGCCGATGACGACCAGGACCGCGGCGATGCCGGCGATCAGGCCGGTGTTGGAGTTCGCGCCGGTCTCCGCGAGGTGGGAGTCGCCGACCGCGGGCGTGGGGGCGTTGTTCGCGGGGGCGGGCGGGGTGCTGCTGTCGCCGGGGGTGGGCGACGGCTGCGGGGTGGACGGGGACGCGGAGGGGGACGGGCTCGGGGAGGCGTCCGACTCCGAGGGGGACGGCGACGGGGAGGGCGACTCCTCCGCCTTGCACGCCTTGGAGGGCGTCGTGAGGTTGGGGCTGATGTCCTCGTTCACGAGGTCGCCGGCCTTGACGTGGACGCGGTACTCCGCGTTCGGCTTCCAGTCCTCGGTGAAGGTGACGGTCGTGCCGGTCAGGCTGCCCTTCACCGGCTGCTCTCCGACCTTGCGGAGGTCGCTGCCGTTGTTCTCCAGGTAGACGGTGACCGTGGCGGTCACCCCCGTGGCGTCCACGTCCTTGACGGTGATGACGCCCTTGTCGCCGTCGCAGGACGCGGCGGCGGAGAAGTCCTGGATGGTGCAGGCGAGTGCGCTCGTGGACGCGGAGAGGACGACGGCCGCGGAAGCGGCGGCTACGCCGAGCATTCGAGCCGAACGAGCGGCGGTGCGGCGGGATATGGACACGTTTGTCCTTTGCGGGAGGCACAACTGCGGGGGGCTGTAGGGGGGATGAGCCCGCGCGGGGCGCATCAGCATCCCCTTGAGGCTCACAGGTGTATAAGCGCGCCATAAGAAGTGTCAACGCGCGCATCCCATTTGACCCACGGCTTTGCTCGCTTATTAATTACCCGCGCGTTTCAAAGCTCCCGGCGCGTCCTCGATACGGTCCACGAGCGTGATCCGCGCCGCCATCGCCCTGTCCTTCGCCAGCGCCTCCAACAGCGGCCAGGCGGGCAGGCGCCTGGTCCAGTGCGCCTCGTCGACCAGCACCATCGGCCTCGGCTCACCCCGCGACTCGTAGTAGTTCGGCGTCGAGTTGTCGAAGATCTCCTGTACGGTCCCGGCGGCGCCCGGCAGGAACACCACGCCCGCCGTGCAGCGCGCCAACAGGCCGTCCTCGCGGGTGGCGTTGGAGAAGTACTTCGCCGTGTGAGCGGCGAACGCGTTCGGCGGCTCGTGGCCGTAGAACCAGGTCGGGATGCCCACCGACGGCCCACCGCCGGGGTACCGGCCCCGTACCTCGAACGCCGCCGACGCCCACTCGGTCACCGACGGGGTGAACGTCGGTGCCTTCGCCAGGAGTTGGAGCGCCTCCTCCAGCATGGCGTCCTCGAACGGGGCCGCGTACGCGCCCAGGTTCGCCGCCTCCATCGCGCCCGGGCCGCCGCCCGTCGCGACGGTCAGGCCCGCTCGGGCCAGCGTGCGGCCCAGGCGCGCGGCGCCGGCGTACTCGTCCGTGCCGCGCGCCATCGCGTGGCCCCCCATCACTCCCACCACCCTTGCGCCGACGAGGAGTTCGTCCAGGGCGTCCGAGACGGCGTCGTCGTGCACCGAGCGGAGCATCGACGCGAAGATGTCGCCGTCCGCCTTCGTCTGCTGGAACCACGCGTACGTCCGGGCGTCGGGGGTGTGCTCGTAGCCGTCCGCCAAGCCCTCGAACAGCTCGTCCGGGGTGTACAGGAGGCCCCGGTACGGGTCGAACGGGAGGCCAGGGACCGGGGGGAACACCAGGGCGCCCGCCGACCTCACGTGCGCGTCCGCCTCCGGGGTCATCGGGCAGCCCAGGAAGACGGCGCCGGTCGCGTCGGCCGTCAGGAGCGCCGGCGTACGCGCCGTCAGGTCCACCGCCTGGACGCGGTATCTCGCCAGGGTGCCGGACTCGGCGATCACCTCGTCGAACTCCGCCAGGGATTCGATCTCGCGGTCGCGTACGCCGTCGTACGGCTGGGCGCTGTCGTACTGATGGGCGGGTGTCTGGTCCACCCGCCCATGCTAGGCAGGTCTCGTCAGCCCTCGATCGCCGACGGGTCCATCCAGATGACCTCCCACGTGTGGCCGTCCAGGTCGTCGAAGGCCCTGCCGTACATGAAGCCCTCCATGTCCTGGGGGTCCCTCGGCTCCGTCGCGCCCAGTTCCAGGGCCCGGTCCACCAGGGTGTCCACGGCGGCGCGGCTCTCCGCGCTCAGCGCGAGCATGACCTCGCTGGTCTTCGTGGCGTCCGCGATCTCCTTCTTCGTGAACGTCGCGTAGAACGGCTTCGCCAGGAGCATCGCCACGATCGTGTCGCTGATCACCACCGAGGCCGCGTTGTCGTCGCTGAACTGGGGGTTCAGGGCGTAGCCCAGGCCCGTGAAGAACTCCTTCGACGCGGCGAGGTCCGCCACGGGGAGGTTGATGAAGATCATCTGCTGGTACGCGGGGGTGGTCATCTCGGGGTCTCCATCGGTGTCGGTCCGTCGTGTTCGGTAGGTAGACCCCGGGGGTGCGGGTTACTCATCGGTGGTCCGGGATTTTTTTCGTACGAATTTTCAGGGGGCCGGGTTCAGGTCGCGAGGGGGAGGGTGGCCAGTTGGGCCACCGCGAGGGTGAGGGGGGCGAAGACCAGGAGGAGGGCGGCTGTGCGTACGGCTGCCGCCGTGCGGAGCGTCTTCGCCGGGGCGCCCAGTCTCAGGAGGGCCGCTGTCGTGTCCGCCCTCGACTGGCGGGACTCCACGGCCGCGGTGAGGAGGGTGCCCAGGGCGCAGCCGGTGACCAGCAGGACGCCCAGGGTGGAGAGGGGGCCGGTCGGTCTGTCGCCGTTCAGGGTGGCCATCGTGTAGGCGCCGGAGAGGACCGCGCACAGGATGCCCAGGGGGCGGCCGATTCTCGCCGACTCCTCCATGAGGCCCCTGCCCGCGAGGAGGCGCAGGGCTCCGGGGCGGAAGGTCTGGAGGAGTCTGCCGCAGAGGTGGGTGAGGCCGGGGCCCGCCAGGGCCAGGCCCAGGGCGGTGAGGGTCCAGCCGAGGAGGACCGCGGCGGGGCCCGTGGGGAGGCCGGCGGGGAGGGTGAGGGGGGTGGAGGTGGTGCGGGCCGCGTACGCCTCCACGGCCAGGCCGGCCGCGAGGGTGGCCGCGCCCCAGGGGAGGGCTGTGGGGGAGGGGGTGTGGGTGGGTGCGGGTGTGTGGGGGGCTGAGGTAGGGGCGTTGTCGCTTGCCCGCGCTTGCGGGGTGCCGCTGCGCCCACCCGTGCCGCCCCTAGCGGCACGACTGCCCGCAGCTACGGCAGGGGGGTGGAGTGGGTGCGGGG